>CAZCCS010000515.1:0-2135 GCA_964497005.1 uncultured Acidimicrobiaceae bacterium
AAGCGCCTTCCAGCTCCCGGTCTCGGATACGCACATCCGCTTCTCGGATCCGCTCCAAACGGAACTCGGCGTGAGAAGCTCCGGCCGAACCGGCTTGCTCGAGGGCGGCGTCGGCCAGGCGTTCCAGTTGGAGTGCTCGGAACGAAGGATCGACCGGGTCACGCGCCATTTCTCACGCCCTCCTGTATGCACGAACCGCCAGAGAGGCAAACAGAGCGAACAGTCCCGCCAACCACGCCACGCTCTCCCAAGCATGAAGGGCGACCGGCCCGCCCAGCGCCAGCGACCGGGTCGTTTCGATGATGATGCTGACGGGTTGGTTTTTGGCAAAGGCCTGCATCCATCCAGGCATCGCCGCGATCGGCACGAAGGCGGCGCTGACGAACGTGAGTGGGAACACCCATATGAACCCGAACGCCTGGACCGACTCCTCGTCCTTGATCGCCAGTCCTGTGAAAGCCGAGATGCAAACGACCACCAAGCCGAACCCGAGGGAAAGGAGGATCATGAACAGCGCGCCGGCGGGGCCGTTTTCGAATCGGAAGCCGACCAGGTAGGCGGTGCCGATGAGGATCGCGATGGTGACCGTAAGCCGGATCATGTCCGCGCCCAGACGGCCTGCCAGAACGGCCGAGCGTGCGATGGGCATCGAGCGGAGCCGGTCGATGGAGCCCTTCTTCAACTCCTGCGCCAAGGCAATCGCGGTTCCGAACGATGTGAACGCAGCCGTCTGCGCGATGATCCCCGGGATCAGGTAGTTCACGTACCCGCCCTTCACGTGGACCGGGATCGCGCCCCCAAACACGTAGCGGAAGAGCAGCAAGAACATCAGCGGCTGGATAACCGTGAACACGATGTAAGCCGGAACCCGAACCCAGAGCAGCAGGTTGCGGCGAGTCATCGTCAGGGAGTCCTCGACAGCCCGGCGAAAGCGCCAAGCCGGGCTTCTCGGGGTCAACCTGACCGGAGGAGCGAACGTGGCCGCGGTCATGTCCGACCCTCCCCGCTTCCCACGGCCTCCCCTCTTCGGCGACCCCGCTTCGGTGCCGGCTCCTCGTCCTCCTCGGCGGCGTGACCGGTCAGCGCGAGGAATACGTCATCCAGCGACGGGCGCCGGAGCCCCAGACCCTGCACGGGAACGCCGGCACCGTCGAGCGCCCTCACGGCTTCGACCAGGGCGTCGGATCCCCGATGCCCGATGCGAAGGGTGACCAGGCCGGCCTGATCGTCGACGATGGGCTCTGAATCGGAGAGGTGCGTCGCTGCTCGGACGGCTTCTTCAACCTTTGCGCGGTCCGGAACGACGAACTCGATGACGTCCCCGCCGATCCTGTCCTTCAGCTGCTCGGACGTCCCGGCTGCGATCACCTGCCCGTGATCGATGACCACGATCTCGTCTGCGAGCTCGTCCGCCTCCTCGAGGTACTGGGTGGTCAGCAGCAACGTGGCGCCGGCAGAAACCAGCTCGCGTATGACCGACCACATGCCGATGCGGCCACGTGGGTCCAGGCCGGTGGTCGGCTCGTCCAGGAACAGTACGAGCGGGTCGCCAACCAGGCTCGAAGCGAGATCGAGCCTCCGCTGCATCCCGCCCGAGTAGGTCTTCGCCGGCCGATCGGCGGCGTCGGACAGGTCGAATCGTTCGAGAAGCTCTTCGGCCCGCAGCCGCGACCGCTGCTTGGAAAGGTGGTGGAGGCGGCCGAAGATCTCGAGGTTCTCCCGTCCGGTCAGCTCTTCTTGGATCGCGGCGGACTGTCCTGCGAGGCCGATGATCTCGCGAACCGACTCCTCGTCTTGCACCACGTCGAGTCCCTCGATGAGCACGCGGCCCGCGTCGGGTTTGATCAGGGTGGTCAGGATCTTCACGGCGGTCGTCTTGCCGGCGCCGTTCGGGCCGAGCAATCCCAGGACCGTGCCTCTGGGCACCACCAGGTCCACACCTCGGAGGGCTTGGACCGTGCCGAACGACTTCCTAAGGCCTTCCACGAGGATCGCGGGGGGATCGTTTGCCACGGAACGCACGCTACCCCGGCCCAAAGAGACACTTTCGGAGGTTTTATCGCTTGCGCCGTCGCTCACGCGGGGCCTCGCGAGAGGGACATTGCTGCGTCCACGAGAGCGAGATGAACTGCGGC
>CAZCCS010000516.1:0-2131 GCA_964497005.1 uncultured Acidimicrobiaceae bacterium
TTGAACGAGGTGATTATGTCGTTGGAGGCGAGGCCGACGCGGCTGGCGGGGCTTCCGGGCAGGACCTGCCCCACCTGGGCGCCGCCGGAGACACCGAGTTGACGGGCGACCGACGAGGAAACGTCGGACGCGTCAGAGATGCCGATCCACGGGTGATCAATGCTCGAACCGTTGAGCATCTCCTGCGCGACGCGCTGCGCCACGTCGACAGGCACCGCGAAAACGAGCCCCTGATCCATGCTGTTGGTCGGATCCAACGCGACGGTGATCCCAACGACCCGTCCCTGCCCGTCGACCAGCGGACCACCCCCGAGGGAGTCGGGGACTTGCGAGGCGGTGGCGGCGATCATGTTTTCCATCAAGAGGCCGCCTGCTACGTCGACCTCGCGGTCCTCGGCGGTCACTGACCCCGCGAACACAGACCCACCCGCCGACGTCCTCGCCCCGATTGCGAGAACCGGGTTGGCGACCCTCAAGTCCGCCACCGAGCCGAGAACGGGGAACGGCCCCTGGCGGCTTGGCACCGAAAGGAGCGCGATGCCGCTGGTCGGGTCCGAGCCGATCAGATGGGCTCTGGTGGTCTCGCCGGAGAGGTAGGAAACCAAGATCGATCCGCCGCCGGCGAGCAGAGCGCTGTCGGTGATGATGTACGACTTTGAGAAGCCCTGGAGGAACAGCATCCCCGAACCCATCGCGGGGCCGCTCGGGCTGTTGACGCTCACGGCCACGATCGAAGGGGCCAGCGTGTCGTCGATGGCGGTCCAGTTGGTGGAGCCGGAGGGGTTGTCGGAGGAGGTGAGTTCCGGCCCTTGCGCGGTGACCGAGCGCACGACCGTCGTCTGCTGCTCGAAGATCCCTGTGACCATGCCGATGCCAGACGCGGCGAGAGCGCCAACGACTCCGGCGACGACCGCTACCGCCCACACCCTGCGATGTCCGAGTCCGTGAACGCCGAGGCTGCCAGCGGGCCCGGAAGCAGGCTCTGAAGCTGTTCGGGATCCACGCCCGGGAGAGGGCGCAGAACCGAAGTTGCCAGCCGCTCCGCCGCGCGAGCTCCCAGCGAGGTGCATCTCCGAGGGGTGCCGCCACAGCCGGTCGTCGGGCGGCAACAACGGCGTAGACGGAGCCTCTTCCTCCATGCCGTCGTCGGGTTCCACGGGTTTCGAGCCTAACGAGCGGCCGTCGTGGTTGGTCATCGCGGCAGCGCCAGCGTGCGGCAGCGGCTGCGGTGGTCGGCTTCGGTATCAGCCTAGGTATCGGCTTCGTTCGTCCGGTCTCGGCGCAGCTTTGAGGACAGTTTGGCCAAGCGGCCACACGGGCCACCCTCACCGCCGTAGCATTGTGAGCGTGCAAAGCGCACCTGCGCACGAACCCAAACGCCGTGAACACGGCCGGCGTAACGAAGAGGGCGATGATGTCTGGGTCGAGCTCAGCGACGCCCCCTTGTCCTACGAGCGCGCCGCCGAGTGGGTCACCCGGCCCGACTGCGGCGCAGTGGTGTTGTTCGGCGGGACGGTGAGGGACCATTCCGAAGGTCGTCCCGGCGTGACTGAGTTGGAGTACGAGGCATACGAGGGTCAGGTCGAGCGGCGAATGCACGAGATCGCCACCGAAGCGACAACGAGATGGCCCTCCCTTGGCCGGATCGCCCTTCTGCACCGGGTCGGTGCACTGAAAGTGACGGACTGTTCGGTGCTCGTCGCGGTTTCCGCCGGGCACCGCGCAGAAGCGTTCGACGCCGGCCGGTACTGCATCGACACCCTCAAGCGGACAGTCCCCATCTGGAAGCGCGAGCGCTGGGCCGGCGGGGAGGACTGGGGTAGCGGCGCGTCCCCCGTCGAGCAGGTCCAGCAGGTGGAGCAGGTGGAGCAGGTCGAGGGGGTAGCCGGATGACCGAGGTAGCCGGATGAGCGCGTCCTCGAGCGTCGTGCTCGCCAACCTCGCTTATCTGATCGGGGCCGTGGTCCTAGCGGTAATCGGGGGAACGTTCGTGTGGCTCCGGCAGCGCCAGCCGAAGTCGGTCGACGCGAACGTGGCTTCGTTCAGCCGTGGGCTGCGCGCGCTGGCGCCTGACTCCGAGCCGGTACCGCAAGCGCCGGAACCCCAAGTCGCGACAAACCCCCGGATCCAA
>CAZCCS010000517.1:0-2129 GCA_964497005.1 uncultured Acidimicrobiaceae bacterium
GAAGGCCGGGGCCGGCGCTTCGAGGAGTGCATCCAGATCATCAACGAGCTGTCGACCGGCGAGTACGTGGAGCACCACGGTGAGTTCTACGACTTCCGCTCGATCCGCCTGAACCCCGGCGCCCACATCCCGATCCTGATCGGCGGCCACTCGGAGAAGAGCCTCGAGCGTGCGGCCCGTCTGGGAGACGGCTGGCTACCAGCCGGCATGTCCACCGAGGAAATCGGGACTTCAATCGCCAAGATCAACGAGTACCGCAAGCGTTACCAACGCGACCATCTCCCCTTCGCCGTCCACGCGATCAGCATGGACGCGTTCACCGCCGACGGGGTCCGCCGGCTCGCCGAGGTCGGCGTCACCCACGCAGTGGGAGGGTTCAGCTCCTTCAATCCGTATGGGGTCGAAGCCGACACCGAGACCCTGCAGCAGAAGATCGACGCGTTCAACCGGTACTCGGAAAAGGTGATCTCGGCGGTCGCCGACCTGGTCGACGCCTGAGCTACTCCTGAGCTACCCCTGACCTGTCCCACTGGGCGGACCGGCGGTAGGGTGAGGTCGTGGCAGTTCGAATCGGGGGGAAGGGCGGGGTCGAGGAAGAGGATCGCGGCCATCGCGAATCCGTGGCGGAGCGAATCTCGCTGATCATCGATGCATTCGATGCCGCCACGCCGACGCTCACCCTGAGTCAGCTCACTGACAGGACCGGCCTTCCGAAGTCAACGGTCCACCGGATGGCCGACCAACTGGTCGACCTGCGGTGGCTGGAGCGAACCACGACGGGATACCGGCTCGGCATCCGGTTCTTCGAAGTCGGCGGCCTGGTCTCGACCCGAACCCATCTGCGCGAGCGGGCGCTCCCGTTCCTTCAGGATCTGCAGTCAGCTACCCGCCATTCGGTGCATCTCGGAATCCTCGAGGGCAGCGATGTCGTGATCCTCGAGAAGTTGTGGGGTCACGGCGCGCCGTCGCTCCCCACACGGGTCGGAGGGCGGATGCCGGTGCACTGCACAGCTGCGGGGAAGGTTCTGCTGGCTTTCTCGACGGAAAAAATCGTCGACGAGGTGGTCTCCCGGGGCCTCGAACGGCGGACCGGGAGGACGATCGTGGTCCCGGAGCTTTTCCGCCAGGAGCTGGCAACCGTGCGCACCGCCCATTGGGCGCTCGAGACCGAGGAAAACGTTCCCGGCCTCCGCTGCGTCGCCGCCCCCATCCGCGGCGCCGGGCGGGCCATTGCCGCCGTGTCGGTGAGCGGCCCGGTGCACCAGGTGGACGTGAGCAGGGTCGTCCCTCTGGTGCGGCGGTGCGCGGCGGATATCTGGAGCCAGCTGTTCGGAAAGCGCGCCGCGGAACCGAAAGTGAGCTCCGATCCCGACTCGGCCGGTGCTTGGGACGTCCAGCAGTGGAGGGACTGGCTCGACCAGGTCGCCGGCGAGTGGCTGTAGAAACCCCATGGCTGTACCAATTCCGGTGCCGATTCCAGTGATCGGGACCCCTCACCCTTAGCCGCGACGGGCGGTTACCTATCATCGCCTGATGGAGTCCCGTTGGGATCAGGCTTTTGATGTTGTGGTGGTCGGGAGCGGCGCCGGCGGGATGACCGCGGCACTCACCGCCGCCGCGGCCGGAGCCAAAGTGGTGGTCGTCGAAAAGGCCCCTAAATACGGGGGAAGCACCGCTCTGTCCGGCGGGGGGATATGGGCGCCAAACAACCCCACCCTGCTCCGAAAAGGACTCGGCGACGATCCCGCTGAGGTCCGCGCATACCTCCAGGCAGTCGTCGGGGACCGCGTGCCCGCCGCCCGCCTCGACACCTTCGCCGCCGCCGCTCCCCTCGCTCTCGAGTTCCTCGAGCGGACCAGCCCGCACCTGCGGTTCTTCTGGTGCCGCGGGTACAGCGACTACCACCCCGAGGCGCCGGGAGGCAGGCCGAACGGACGCTCGATCGAGGCGTTGCCCTTCGACAAGCGGAGTCTCGGACCGCTCGAAGGGGACCTGCTGGATACCGGGATCGGCGGCCCGGCTGGGCTGTGGATCACCGCGACCGACTTCCACGACCTCGGGCAGGTGACCCGCACCTGGTTGGGAAAGAAAGCGCTCCTTCGCGCAATGGGCCGGGTGGCTTCCAATGT
>CAZCCS010000518.1:0-2126 GCA_964497005.1 uncultured Acidimicrobiaceae bacterium
ACGAAGCAAAGACCAGCGGAGCGGGTCGTTCCAGGAGGTCGGAGCACGCGGGCTCTGGTAGTCAAGGAGGTAGTATTCGTGATTCCCACGATTCACCGACCAGCCACGGTCGAGCACGGTATCGACGACGTCATCCGACCATGGCCCAAGATTGATCAAGTCCCCCGCGACGATGACATGGTCGACGCCACATCGTGCGATGTCCGCCGCCACGGCATCGAGCGCCGGGAGGTTACCGTGGATGTCGGACAGAATCGCGAGCTTCGTCATGGCTCTCCTGTCTCGCAGCGTTGCCGAATATCTGCCTGCTAAAGGCTTACGTTGGACAGTGTATCCGAACCGAGTCGCGCCACGCCCTGATCGTCGCGCTCCGGCAGGACGCCGGTCACGTCCCGAGTCACAACTCGCCGTGCCGGACTATGCGGATCAGGTATGGTATCGCCCACGACGGCGCTGGTCGCGACCCGATAGGCCGCGTGTCGTGCAGGTTAGATTTAGATTATGAACTGACCGTGGCTCGCCATGCGTCAATCGACGCCGCCGCGAGGTGTGCCACGTCATTGTGGCGCGCGAGGCGCCAAAGGCTTTTGGTCGGCGCATCCCCACCCTGGACGCTCGACCATTCGGTGATGCCAGTGTTCGCCGACCAGATCTGGCTTGCTTGCGCGAGGGGCATGCGGCCAAAAGCCACAAACGATGCCTTGATCACCCCGCTGTGCGTCACGGCGATGACTTGTCTCCCCGAATACGCCGTGACGAGCCGCTCGAGAGCTGCACCGGCGACCGGGATCCAGTCAGGGAAGTACTCCGCGCCCGGAACTGACTGATAGGACGGACCGAACTGACGCTCCATTTCGGCTGGGGTCAGACCTTCCGCGGCTCCCGGGTGCATCTCGCAGAGATCGCAGGTGCAGTCCGCTACCGACACGCCCAGCCTGTCCGCCAGAATCTTCGCGGTGTCGATCGATCGCCGCGACTTAGATGCAAGGACAACAAGTGACGTCAACGTGTCGTCGCGCACCAGTCTCGCCGCGAGTGCCTCCGCTTGCGCTATGCCGGTCTCAGTCAGACCGGTGCAGGCATGTTGGAGGAAACGTCCACGGGGATCATGGTGTCCGTGGCGAATGAGTAAAAGGCGTGTTAGCTGCTTGGGCGTGCTCATGACGATGACCTACTGCGACTGTACTTGGGTGTGCTTATGCATTCTTCTCCTCCAAAGCGCCCTTTTTTCAAGTGTCTATTCGCTCCGGCGCCTCGGAGGTGCGATGTCGTCGCGGGTATGCTAACGCACGTAGGCGAGTCCGGCCAGCAGTGCATTCCAACGTAGCTCCTTCGGCCGTGCGGGTGTTGGTCGAGCCGTCCTTCTATGGGAACTCTCACCTGGTTGACTTGTACCGGGTTCCTGGGTACCCTACCCTGGCGCGGCCGGCTGGAGTCGCGGTGCCGGACGTTTGATGGGGAGGACCAACGCGTGACGTTTCTGCTCCAGCATCTAGTCGAGGCGACGATTCAAACATGGGTGTCGCCCGGGGCGCGGGTCACCGCGCTCCAGTCCCACGTCCTCGCTACCCGACTACCTCCGTCCGGTGACGTCCTCGCTCACGACGTGGCGTACCAGACGCCAGATGGGAATGTCGGTCAAGTCAAGCTGGTGACGAAGAACGCCCCGCTTGCCGAGCGACGCCTTCAAGCCTGGCTCAACGCTCACGACCTCCCCGTCCCGTTCGGTCACAGCCTTGACCTGACTGCCGACGAGTTGGCGCCGCTGTGTCTCCAGCACTTGCTACAGGCGCCCGATCCGGGTTGCGCAAAGGAGGTTGCCCGCGGCATCGCCACGATTCACGCGGCGGCACTGGGCCAGGCCGCCGATCTGGCCTGGCTTCCGCGTGCGGATCCTACCTACCTCGCCGACTTCATCGTCGATCGCTGCTGGCGCCAGCCCTGGCTGTCCTCCCGGGAGAACGCCGACTACGTGGATGCGTTCGGCCGGCGCACTCCGCCTGGCCAACCCGGCAGCTTTCGCGCTGCCTTCGACCGCTACCGCCAGCCCCTCGAAACCGCTGCGGCCCGCTTCGTCCGGGCGATGGAGGATCTTTGGGCTGAGGGCGACTGTCTCACTCTGATTC
>CAZCCS010000519.1:0-2122 GCA_964497005.1 uncultured Acidimicrobiaceae bacterium
CGTCAACCATGACCCCGTCCCCGACCACGATGCCGACGTGGGTCACCCCGGAGGGACCAGAGCCGAAGAAGACAAGGTCGCCGGGCTCAGGCGCGGAACCCGCAGCGAGCGGGAGGCCGTTGTCGAACTGATCCTGGGCGACCCGAGGTATCGAAATACCGGCCGCCCGCCACGCGGCTTGGGCCAAACCCGAACAGTCGAACCCATAGCCCGGACGCTCGGTTCCCCAGCGGTAAGGAGTGCCGACCTGAGCAAGGGCGAACCCGGCTGCGACGATGCCGGCGGGCTCGTTTTCCGAGGCACCCGGGGTCGTAGCACGCAACAAGGCGGCGAGACGGAGAACGGTCTGCACGTAGGTTTCCGAATGGTCGTAGGCGAAGATGGCACTCGCGGCGGTTTCGGGATTGGCGGCTCCGTTCGCGCAGAGCATCCTGGCTGTGGCGTACACCGCGTCGACCGGGTCGTAGGGACTAGGGGGATCGGCGCCGCCCGCTGGGACCGGCTGGGCGTAGTGAACGAAGGTGGCCGGCTCGAACTGCATCGGGCCCTCGGCGCCGGCCGGGTTCTGGCCGGAGAGAACGCCGGGAAGATTTGACGTGCCGTTGGCGGATTCGACGGTTCCGATTGCTGCGAGGACCGTCCAGTCGAGCCCTGCACAGGTCGCCGCGGCCTGCTGGTAAAGCTCCAGCATCGCCGGCGGGATCGAGGGGGCGGCTGGGACAGTCGGGTCTGCAGCCTGAGAAAACGCGACTCCGTTTCCTTGCCCGAGGAACATGGACATCACTCCTGAGCCAACGAACAGTGGAAGCCCCGCAGCGACGAAGGCGGCATACAGCACGAGGATCTTTTTCATGATATTTCATCATATTGAAGCTGCCGATCTGACGGTTGGCCTGCGTGCAGATACGCTCGGGGACGGCGATGGAGACGACGTTGAGGTCAGCGCTCGCGGACTATGAGCTCATCGATGGGATCGGGCCAGGCTGCTATCTCGCCCGACCGCCCGAGCGGCTCGGTATCGAGGAGGAAGGCCCGTTGCTGGTGTGGGAGCTGGCGGTCGACGCCGCCGCCTGGCCGGAGCTGAGCGCAGATCTTTCGCTGTTCGCGTCGGTCGACTCGCCGCACCTGCTGCGCCTGATCGAAACCGGGCCCGACCCCGATCCGGTCGGTGGGGGGGCGTTCCTGGTGACCGAAGATCCCCCGGGTGGCAGCCTGGAGGCGCCGCAGAGGATGCTGCGGGTCGCCGAGATGGTCCTTGCCGTTGCGGGTGCGGCTCGGGGAGCGCACGCTCTGCACGAAGCCGGCCTGGCGCACGGATCGATAGGCCCCGAGAGCGTGTTCCTTACCGCCCGGGGAGGCGTGCTCGGGCCGCCTCGTCCCGCCGGGCCGGCGGGGGCGGTCGCCCGCGTCGACAGATGGCAGAACCTCGAGCTGCTCGACCCGGAGCTTCTTCGTGGCGGCGCTCCTAACCGCAGCTCGGACGTGTGGGCCCTGGGGGCGACCCTCCACCAGGCGAGCGCCGGCGCCCCGTTGTACCGGGGTTTGGAGCGAGAGCAAGCCGTGACCGCGGTGCAGAAGGTGCTGTTCGGCTATCCGGTCGTTGATACGAGCGTTCCGTCCGACTTGGCTGATGTGCTCGAAGCTTGCTTTGACCGCGACCCGGCGAAGCGCCCGGCAACGGCCCTCGAGTTGGCGCAGCGCCTCGAGGCGGCCGATGTGCCCACATGAGCCCGGTGCCTCGGGTCAGCCCCGGGTCATCGGAAAGCGGAGGGCCTGCTCTTGTGACGGCCGGGTTCGCTGCTTAGTAATCGGAAAGGCCAGTGATGATTGAGCGGGTGGAAGTCGTCGCGGGGCAGGGGACGGTCATTCGTTACGGGGCTGTTGTCGCTTGGGCGGCGCCGTCGGCGTCGCCGGCGCTGATCAGTTTTCTGGCCCAGTCGGCCCGCAACCTGTCGGGCTCGGCGCGGGGTGGGCGGCAGATGGCCGACCATATCGCCGGGGTGCTGCAGGAACGCGACCCTGAGCCTCATGTGGCGTTTGCTGTGGTGGGGCCGGATGCGCTGGGGTGGGCGTCGTTGTTGCACGGCCCGGTGCAGGCGTGGGATGGGCAGCGTTGGCTTGC
>CAZCCS010000520.1:0-2115 GCA_964497005.1 uncultured Acidimicrobiaceae bacterium
CCCAGTGGCCCTCGTGCGAGTGGTGAGCGTGGCCGTCGTGCAGGAAGTCGGTGTGGTCGCCGTGAGCAATGGCTACGTGCCCGCAGCCGTCCTCGTGGGTGTGGGAATGCTCGGTATGGGTCTGATGGGTGGAGGTCATGATTCGTGCTCCTCGTTGATTGGTTCTGATCGGGGTCGGTTGTGTCGGGCGGGCTCGGCGCCGTGGGTGAACGCATCCCGGGCGATGTGGGCTACGTGCTCGTCGACCAAGGCGTAAACGGTCTCCTTGCCCCGGCGGGTCCCGGTGACGAGGCCGGTGGTCCTCAGGACTCGCAGGTGCTGGGACGCCAGTGACTGGGAGATGCCCACCCTCTCGACGAGTTCGTGTACGCAGCGCGGCCTGGATGCCAGTTCCAGGACGATCGCCAACCGGTGCGGCGTCCCCAGGGTGCGGAGCAGGTCCGCGGCGTCGGAGAGCTGCTCCGCGTCCAACGCCTGCTCTTTGTCCGAGGCTCCTTGCACCATCACATGAACATATTAGCGAGTCCTAATATGAAAGCAACAGCCGATCCGCGGGAATCGGAACGAGATTCTCAGTGGATGCGGACCAGGCGCATGGTGTCGGTGGCCGGCTCAGGCTCGAGGGGCGAGCCGGCGAGCACCACCACGACATCCCCCGGTGATACGTACCCCGCTTCCACCACGGCCTGGACCGCGAACCAGACGATCTCGTCGGTCCTTGAGCCTTCTCCGATGATGAGTGTCTTCACTCCCCAGCTCAGATTGAGTTGGCGAGCCGTCCTCTCCCAGGGCGTGCAGGCGATCAACGGCATCGGCGGACGGAACCTCGATATCGACCGAGCGGTGGTGCCCGACCTCGTGCAGGCGACGATGCACGACGCGCCCTGCTCGACCGCGGCGCGCCAACCCGCGGCGGTCGTGGCTGCGGTCAGCCTGGCGACGCTCACCGAGCCGCCGTCGATCTGTTGGGGAGCGAGCCCGCTCGCCCAGGCGATGTTGTCGAAGTCGCGTTCCGCCCGGGCGGCGATGCGCGCCATCGTCGCTACCACCCCCACCGGGTCGATGCCTATGGCGGTCTCGCCCGAGAGCATCAATGCGCTGGTCCCGTCGAGCACGGCGTTGGCGACATCGGCAACCTCCGCCCGGGTGGGCACGGGTGCGGTGATCATCGACTCGAGCATCTGTGTCGCGGTGATGACCGGGCGGCCGTAGCGGACGCCGCTGCGGATGATCTTTTTCTGGATGTGGGGCACGTCCTCGAGATTCATCCGCACACCGAGGTCGCCTCGGGCGACCATCACCGCGTCGGAAACCGCGACGATCTCGTCGAGATCGGAGACCGCCTCAGGGGTCTCGATCTTTGCGACGAGCATCGGGGAGTCGGGACCCGCCGCCTTTCGCACCGCTTGCATGTCGGCCCCGGACCGCACGAAGGATATGGCGACGGCGTCGACACCTTCGGCGATCAGGGCCTCCAATCGCGAAAGGTCCTCCTTCGTCGGGGTCTCGAGCTCGACCCGGCCGGATGGAGCCGTCACGCCCGGACGGCCCTGCAACCGGCCACCGTTGCGCACCACCGCTACGACTCCGTCACCCACCCGGCGATCGACGGTGAGCACCACCCCACCGTCGCCGAGGGCCACCTTGTCTCCTGGCTGCAGCCCTCCGACCAGGTCCGGGTGGCACACTCCGATCCGTTCGGAGCTGCTCGTCTCCCCCTCCGAGGCGGTCTGCAGGGTCACTTTGGCGCCCGACGCGAGCTCGATGCCGTTCGACGGGAACGCCGCAGCCCGGATCTTCGGTCCCGGCAGGTCCGGCATGATCGCAATGTTCGGCGTCGTCTGCCTGATCAGTCGGACGCGAGCGAGCGCGTCGTCGAGCGTTCCGTGAGCCAGCGGGACCCTGGCCACGTCCATGCCTGCCGCGACCATGGCGCTCAACACTTCGGGAGTGTCGGAGGCCGGGCCTACGGTTGCAACGATCTTGGTTCGTCTCGCCTGGGGCATCGGTTCAGTCCTTGCTTTCACGAAGCTGGGTGAGGTTGCCGCTGCGTTTGCCGCGTCTGCAAAACGCCGGCGCCCAAGGAGCCACCCCGCCCCGGGCCTCGGGGGGAAA
>CAZCCS010000521.1:0-2111 GCA_964497005.1 uncultured Acidimicrobiaceae bacterium
CCCGATCCCGGCTTCCCCTCCCGGCAGGGACGCTTCGACGCGGATCCCGAGCTGCCGTCCAGGCTCGCAGGCTTTTGGAACGACGGCCAAGCATTTTTCACCGAGGTCCTCGTCGTGGCTGATCGAGCCGGTGCACTGTTCGAGCAGGATCCGGACCGGTTGTTCGAACGCTTGGAGGCCGGCGCTTCGGGGCCGTCTCGGGTCGAGCCGCTGGCTTCGGAGCCCCCAAAGGATCAGAAGATCTTCCGCGCCCGACTGAAGCGCCTGCGGGACAGCTCCCGGTTCCGCCAGGAGTGGCTCTCTTTGATCAGGGACGTCTGGGCGACCGTGGGGCCCGCCTGGGAGTCGCGCGGCCGGTTGGCGTCGGAGGCCCTGGCACGCGAGCTTCGGCACAAGACCGGAGCCTCGGTCAGCTACACCCAAGCCCTGTCGTTGATTTGCTGCGACGGCGGCGCAGGGTTCGAAACGCTGGTCCGAGACCTCGGCGCCTCCGGCGGGACGGTACTCCTGGTGCCAGCCTGGTACGCGAGGAAGGGGATGTTCGTATCTCTTCCGGGAAGCCTTCTGGTCACCCCGACCTCAGAGCCGGTAACCATCGGTCCGACGGATGAGACGCGCAGCCGGGCCCGTCGTTTCAAGGCGCTGGGTGACCCGACCCGCTTGGCGATCCTGGAGGCGATAGGCAGGCGCCCGCGGACGGTCGGGGAACTGGCCGAGCTGTTCGGGCTGGCCCAGCCGACGATCTCCAATCACGTCCGGGTGCTCCGAGACGCCGGCCTGGTGGTTGAGTCGAAGGATTCCCGCCGGCGGTTGGAACCCAACCTGACCGCGCTCGGGGACCTCTTCTCCGAGTCGGAGGGGGTCGTCGTTGGAGAGCCGGCTGGTATTACATAGCTAGACAGAACTGAGCTATCTGTGTAATAATCGTCGGCGATGACCGCGACCGTCGTACCGCCGGCGCCGGCGCTTCCCGAGGTGCTGCCGACCGACCGGCTGTCGGCGACCGGACGGCCGATACCGTCGGTGAGGGAGCAACTGCGGCGGATCCCCGACGGCCGCAACGCGTTGACCGTCCTCGGCGCATGGAGTCAGTCGTTCGGTGTCGTCGCGCTGGCAGCCTGGCTGGATCGCTGGTGGTCGTACGGCGTGGCCTTTTTCCTCATGGGGCGCGGCTTCGCGATGCTCAACATCCTCGGGCACGAGGCCGCCCACCGGCTGCTGTTCAGCCGTCGCAGGCCGAACGACCTGGTAGGGCGGTGGGGCCTGGCGTACCCGGCCTTCACGCCGTTCGATCTCTATCGCCGTTCGCACATGGCACACCACCGGGACGAGCTCGGGCCCGGGGAGCCCGATATGGGCCTTTACTCGGGATATCCGATCACCCGGGCGTCGATGCGGCGGAAGCTGGTCCGCGACGCGTTCGGGGTTTCGGGGTGGAAGAACCTCAAGCCGTTGCTGAAGGCGCTCACCCGTGGCGGCTCGCGTCCGATCGCGTCTCGGATACTCGGCGTCCAGGTGGTCCTGTGGGCGGCCTTCTGGCTGGGGAGCGGCCGCTGGTGGCTCTACCCGTTGCTTTGGCTGGGGCCTTGGATGACGGTTTGGCGGGTCATCAACCGGTTGCGGGTGATAGCCGAGCACGCCGGCATGGAGCGCTCGGCGGATCGGCGGAGGACCACCCACGTCGTTCGCCAGCGCCCGCTCGCCCGTTTTTGGATGGTGCCTTACAACACCGGTTGGCACCTGGCGCACCACGTCGACATCGGGATTCCGTGGCGCAAGCTTCCGCAGCTCCACGCCGAGCTGGTGGCGGCCGGCTGGATCAGCCCCGAACTCGAATACCCCAGTTATTTCGCCCTTTGGAGGGCCCTGGCTTCGGGTTAGACGTCTGGATGCCAACAAGGCGCCCGCAAGGCCAGCGTGGGGCCGCGGCAACTACCGTCGTTGCGGTGACCGTGGTCTTGGGGGTGCTGGTCGGCGTGGCGATCGTCGCGCTGGCGGGATCCCTGCTGGCGTGGCGGTCGGCGTCGCGTCGACTCGACAGCGCCGGAGCGCAGCTAGTCGACACCCGGGGCGAGCTGGAGGCGGCACGTCTGGCCGAGGAGTCGACGCGC
>CAZCCS010000522.1:0-2097 GCA_964497005.1 uncultured Acidimicrobiaceae bacterium
TGTGGTCCCAGTAAGACGGAGGCAACCTGTGAGATCACGCGGAGGCCCTCGGTCCACTGGAGCTTTCCCACCGACCCTTCCGGACCTGGCGTGTCGCCCGCTTTCAGGCGCTGGCTGGCCCGATGGCGAGTCCAGCCCTGGATGCGAGTCTGGATGTATAGAGCGGCGAGTTGCTGGCGGACGATGGCATCGTCGGACCGTCCGAGGTGCTGTGCAAGCGCCACGAGCCGCTCGTATGGACTAGAGCCGGCCCCGCTGGCCTGGAGCGAGGTGGCGCGCTCGAACCCTAGCGTGGTCAGGGCCACTCGCCAGCCCTCGCCCCGTGGACCGAGCCGAGCGGAATCCGGTAGGTGGACATCGACAAGGAACACTTCGTTGAATGACGAGCCTCCGGTCATCTGGCGTAACGGTCGCACTGTTACACCCGGGGTGGTCATCGGCAGAATGAACGCGGTCAGACCCCGGTGCTTGGGTGCTGAAAAGTCAGTGCGGCAGAGGATGTAGCCGAAGTCGGCGTACTGTGCACCCGAGGTCCAGACCTTCTGTCCGTTAAGGAGCCACCCGGTCTTGTCGTGATCGGCGCGTGTGTGGATCGATGCCAGATCCGAGCCCGAATCAGGCTCTGAGAACAGCTGACACCACATTTCGTCCGTGCGCCTCATGGGACGGATATAGCGGTCTCGTTGCTCTTCAGCGCCGAAGGCTCGGATGGTCGGCGCGACTAGTGCCGCGTCAGGCAACGTTTGCGCGCCTTACAAGTTCACGTAGTGCGGCGTCTTGCGCGTTGCGGTTCCGCCAGGCGATGTAGCGGCGGATCATGCGGGCCTGCTCCTCGTGGCTCTGGTGGTCGGTGCCGTCGAGGGCGAAGTAGCGCAGAGCGGTGAACTGGGCCTCGATCCGGTTGAGCCAGCTGGCGTAGAAGGGGACATACGCGAGCTCGACGTTGTTGGCCTCGACGAACTCGCGGACCCGCTGGTCCTTCTTGGCCATGAGGTGAGGACTGAAGTTGTCCAGCACGATCCCGATGCGCACCTGCGGCGGGTAGAGGCCGCGGAGGTAGCGAAGGAACGCGACGAACTCGGTGCGGCCCTTGCGGGCCTTGATGTGGCCGTAGAGCTTGTCGGTTCCGAGGTCGTAGGCGGCCAGGAGGTGGCGCACGCCGTGCGGCCGCTTGAACGTCGCCCGCCGGCGCCGCCGCCGCGGCGCGCCGGTGTCACCCCGACCGGTCGCCATCGGCGCCCACTGCCTGCCGGGGTGAGGCTGCAGGTTGAGCGGCCCGAACTCGTCGACGCAGATCACCACCGTGGGATCCCCCGGGCCCGGTTGGGCCTCTCCGTCGGCGATGGCGTAGAGCTCCAGGACCCGGTTCTTCTTGGCCTCGAAGTCGGGGTCGTTGCTCACCTTCCAGGTCTTGAGGCGTTGAAAGGACACGCCCTCCTCGCGGAGCAGGACCCGCAGGCCCTCATGGCTGATGTCGTCGACCACCCCCTCAGCCACCAGGAACTCGGCCAGCTTCGACAGGCTCCATGTCGAGAAGGCCAGGTCGTGGTCGGTCGGGCGCGACAGGGCGATCTTCTTGATCTCCCGGCGCTGAGGGAGCGTGAACTTCGGGGGGCGGCCACCGGAGTACTTCGGATCGAGGGAGTCGAACCCGTCGTCGTTGAAGTTGTGGATCACCTCCCGGACCCGGTCCTCGGAGGTGAAGGCAACCTTGGCGATCTGGGGCACCGACATGTTCTGCGCCGACAGCAGCACCATCTGCGCCCGCCGCCAGCGCACGACCGAGCCGCTGTCGCGGCGGACGATCCGGAGCAGCTTCTTGCCCTCCTCGTTGGTGATCTCGCGGACCCGGACCCGCTCGGCCATGACTCCTCCTCGCTCGACAGCCTTGCCGAACGAGAAGTTCGCGACCCGGCGCGCGACTCCTGCTACTTACCGGCGAAAGTTTCCGGGGGCGGCACTAGGTACGGCTCTGCGGCGGACCGATGATCTCGACGAGGACCCCGTCGGGATCGCACACGGTCGCCATCGGAACCGGCCCTTGCGGCGACGGCACCTCGATGCGCCGCAACTCCTTCGCGGCGTCGCCCAGTCGGG
>CAZCCS010000523.1:0-2087 GCA_964497005.1 uncultured Acidimicrobiaceae bacterium
GGCGGACTCGCCGGCGCTGTCCCCGGGAGACACCGCCGAGGAGCTGGATGCGCCGGCGCTGTCCTCGGCCTGATCGGCATTCCTGCTTTTAGCGCTTTTAGCGGCCCCGCTACTGGTGCCCGGGCCGCCGTTCGGGTCTCCAGAAGCCGCCGAGGCACCCGCGCCTTCGGGGCTGTCTGCGGTCCTGGCCATCCAGACAACCGTACTCGCCGCCATTCGCCGCGAGGGGTAGGCCGGACGCTCGGTCGACCGGCTGCTCGGCCAAGTTACGCCGGCACTACTGTCCTCGCGGATGGCCGGACCTGCCGAGGGATCGACGACCGGGCCGGGCGGGAAAAGCGAGGGCGAGCAGCCAGCTTGGCCCGAACACCTGAGGCCGGGCCGGAGCGTCGAAGTCGCCGCCGGAGTGGTCAGGATCATCGCTCCGAACCCGGGTCTGATGACCGGACCAGGGACGAACACCTATCTGTTGGGCACGGACCGGATCGCTTTGATCGATCCCGGGCCGGACGACGAGGAACACTTGCTGAGCCTGTGCGAGGCGACCGGCGACCGGCTCAGGTGGATCCTCGTGACCCACACCCACATCGATCACTCGCCGCTCGCGTCGAAACTCAAACGACAGACGGGGGCCGAAGTGGTCGCCTTCGGCCCAGCTCCTGTCCTTCCGTCGGGCGTATCCCATGGACTCGACGCTCACGACATGAACTTCGCGCCGGACCGGGTTCTGCTCGATGGGGAGTCGCTCGACACCGGTGAACTCAGGGTCGACGCGGTGTACACGCCCGGCCATGCGTCCAACCATCTCTGTTTCGTCTTGGCCGGAAGCGGGCTCCTGTTCTCCGGCGACCACGTCATGTCCGGTTCGACCGTCGTGATCGCCCCGCCCGACGGCGACATGGCCGACTACCTGGAATCGCTCGAGAAGGTCCGACGCATAACGCCCCGTCGCATCGCGCCCGGCCACGGCGACATGATCGACGACCCCGCCTCAGTGCTCGACGACTACCTCCGCCACAGGTTGGAGAGGGAGTCCCAGGTCCTGGCCGGTCTCAGCGAGGGCTCCCCAGACGATGGCCGGCGTGGCGTGGGAGTGGCCGAGCTGGTCGAGCGCATCTACGTCGATGTTCCTTCCGCACTGCATCCGATCGCCAAGTTCTCGGTGTGGGCGCACCTCCGGAAGCTTGGCGACGAAGGTCGCGCTCACTCGGACGAGCCGTCCGACATCGACTCTCTCTGGTACCCGGCGGGGCTCGGGTTCCAGCCAGGTACCCGGCCGGGCGGCCATCCGAGTGCCCGGACGGACGGTCATCCGGGCGGCCAGCCAGGTACCCAAGACGTCAGTTGATCGACCGGAGCATCGCCGCGTCCGGCGAAGGGTCACCCAAATACGGCCCACTCGCCCAGCGGCAACCCAGAGCCTTTAGAAGGGTCACCTCTGTCTCGGTGGTGACACCACGAACCGCCACGTCGATGTCGAGCAGCCGACCGAAGGCCAGCACCGCGTTGACCAGCTTGATGCGAGCGGAGTCGGCTCCGAACCCGGCCAGGAACGCTGGGCTGAGCACCAGCGAGTCGACCGGAAACTCGCGGAGGAGGGCGATGCTCCCAGTGAGCTCGCCGAAACCTCCGATCATTATCCTGACCCCGCCCTCTTTCAGAAGGCCCACCGTCCGTCTGGTCACCGGACCGGCCATGGTCAGGCTCTCCTCGGCCAGCTCGACGGCTAGCCAGCCCGGCGCCAGTCCTCGGTCGGCGAGAATGCCCAGAACCTGCTCAGCCGACCGGGGCTCCTCCAGCTGCCTGGCGGTCATGGGCCAGACCAGGTTCACCGCCGGCCAGCCATCGGCCCCTTTCGGCCAGTTGCATGCCTCGCTACATGCCGTGTCGAGCAGGCCCGCGCCCAGCGAGACGATCAGTCCCGACTCCTCGGCGAGTCGCATCAGAGCCTCTGGGTGCTCGTGCTCGACGGCGCCGTCATCGGCGTCGCTCTCCACTTCGTCGACGCCCGTCTCGACTTCATATTCGTTATGTGGGCCGCCGGCTGGGCTCCGCACGCGAGATCCGGGTTCGGCGAACCCGTCTCC
>CAZCCS010000524.1:0-2078 GCA_964497005.1 uncultured Acidimicrobiaceae bacterium
CTGACGGACGAGCAGAGGGCGCGCCTCCGCGAGCGGGCGCATGCGACCGGAGTGCCCATGTCGCAACTAATTCGCGACGCCGTGGATGCCCTGCTCGCCGAGGAAGACGACCTGGAAGCTACCTTCGGATCCGCACCCGAAATCGGGGGCCGCGTGCCACCGCGCTCCGAGTGGGACCACCGTGGCTGAGATGCTTGTCGACACCGACGTGTGCATAGATCACCTCGCTGGCACAAAGCGACTTCCGCGCAAAGGTCGTCTCGGGTATTCCGTCATTACTCGCGCAGAACTGCTGGCTGGCGCCACGGACCGGGACGAACGCAATGTCAGGCGACTTCTGGCTGGCATGGACGAGATCGCGGTCGATCGCAGAGTGGCAGATCGGGCGGGCCTCCTGCGCCGTCAACACCCAGGCTTGCGGATGCCTGACGCCCTGATTGCAGCAACAGCGCTAGTTCACTCTCTGGCGCTTCACACAAAGAACGGTCGAGACTTCAAGGAGGTGCCCACCCTTCGATTGCGGTGACCGCCTGAAACGATCGACCACGCCAAGCATCTCGGGCACTATGACGACTCGGACGTCTATGTCGTCGAGGGGAACGGAGATCCCCTGTTGCTGGCAGAGGGCGACCCCTACGACGGCGTCCAACTCAGCTACGAGGCTGGCCAGCGAAACCTATACCTGACCCCCGCGGGGGCGCTGCGCCTGGCAATCCTGCTCGCGGCGATGGCCGAAAGCGAGATCAACAACCGGTAGGGATCACTGCTTCCTCAATCGGCACACGCTTCCAGCCGTGACCGATCCATACGCAAACCTGTGATGGGTTTCCGATAGCTCGGAGTTGCCCGAGCTTGCCCGATGCGGGGGGCTGCTCCTCTCGGGGCACTCCCAGCCAGAAACGTCCAGGCGGTACAGGGTTGAGTCACCGGTTTCAGCGAACAGTCGCTCCCGGTAACAGCTCTCCTCGTACACTGGGGCATACGACCATCAATGCCTGCAGGGCGGGCATTGATGGATACCGGGGGTGACAGTTGCCTTAGTCGATGTCGCCATCTGCCACCACTGCTAGGCCCTTGCTGACAGTCGGCAGGACGGTAGCGGCTGTTGATCACGTCTCGAGCATTCGGATCTATCGGATAATCACAGCGCCGGCCTAGAGGAGTTGTGAGGAGGCCGCAAGGGCGAGACGATCGGACAATTCTGCACGTCAAGACACTTTCGGCATGCTTGACTGCCTGGATCATCCAATCGGGCAGACAAGAGAAGGGGTAGGAATGAAGAAACCATTAGTGAGTGTCGCCGTGCTAGCCGTCGGCGGATGGGCCATCGCGAGCGGTGCTCTCTTAGTACCGTCCGCTTTTGCCTCGCCGAACAACGGCACGACTTTCAACGGGACAACCCATTGCGACCCGACCGCACCTCCGGATCCGAACAACCCTGCGTGTGGTCAGAATCCGGTTTTGACCGGCCCGCCGCCATCGTTCGTGACGATCCCGTCAAACTGTCCGACTTTCCTGTCGACCGACAGCTGGGTGTTGAACTTCGTGGGTGGGAACTCTGTTTCGCACGGGACGCTCAATAAGAACGGTGACTGGGGCGGAGGAACCGTAACCGGTCCAGCAGTTCTGACGACTTCAGACGGGACCGTCCAATACTCTGGGCATGTGACCGAGTGGTTCGGCGGGGGTCAGAACTCGAACCCTGGTGGCTCCCCGACCCAGCAGAGCGAGTTCGGATTCACCACGAACTTCAACGGGAGCGGACCGGCGGGTACCCTCTCCATTCACTCCAATGGACACTTCACGACTAATAACGCTGGCAACCCGACCGCGAGCGTCATGAATGTCAGCGTGACCTGTTCCTGACCGCTACCTAGAAGTCCGAAGAGGTCCGAGCGATACGGGCTCGGACCTCTTTCGCGTTCGTCGAGCGTTGCCCCATCGGCTCGGAACCCGACCGGCGCTCATTAGTGGTCATTCCGCAGAAGATCCCGGAGGCATCAAGATGCTTTACGACGACCGAAATCACCAGGTCAGGGTCACAGCGGACCTATCGTGTCCCGGAGGGGGGATTGGTC
>CAZCCS010000525.1:0-2077 GCA_964497005.1 uncultured Acidimicrobiaceae bacterium
GACGATCCGCTTCTCGCGCAGGATCTCGGGGACGTTGCCCTTGATGATGTCCTGGGCGAGGCCCTCGACGATCGCGGTCTTGCCGACGCCGGGCTCGCCGATGAGGACCGGGTTGTTCTTGGTGCGCCGAGAAAGGACCTGCATGACCCGCTCGATCTCGCGGTCGCGGCCGATGACGGGGTCGAGCTTGCGCTCGCGGGCCAGTTGGGTCAGGTTGCGGCCGAACTGGTCGAGGACAGGGGACCCGCTGGGGGCCTCTTGACCGGAGGAGGGGCCGGCGCCTGCGGCTGCGCCTTCCTTGCCTCCGGGGGACTGGTATCCGGAGAGGAGCTGGATCACCTGCTGGCGTACCCGGGACAGGTCAGCGCCGAGCTGGACGAGGACCTGGGCGGCGACGCCTTCACCCTCGCGGACCAGCCCGAGGAGCATGTGCTCGGTGCCGATGTAGTTGTGGCCGAGCTGCAGCGCCTCTCGCAGCGACAACTCGAGAACCTTCTTGGCCCGGGGGGTAAACGGCGGCGAGCCGGTGGTCGACGATCCGGCCGGGCCGATGGTCTCCTCGACCTTCTCCCGGACCGCTTCCAGGCTTATCCCTAACGACTCGAGCGCCTTGGCGGCGACTCCCTCACCCTCGTGGATGAGGCCCAGCAGGATGTGCTCAGTTCCGATGAAGTTGTGGTTGAGGAGGCGCGCCTCCTCCTGTGCCAACACCAGGACTCGTCGGGCTCGGTCAGTAAAACGTTCGAACATGCTGGTCCTCCGTCCGCTCATTGTACCCGGCACCCCCCTCATAGGTTCGGCCGCTCGCCGGCCGACCATGAGACTTGGGGCAAGGTTGTTCGATGTAAGGGGGGGTCGGTTCGTGATCCCGCCGGGGGTCGCGTACTCTCGGCTTCAGTGAACGTCGTGGAAGCACTGCATCTTCCCGGCCTTGAGGACGGGCTCAACCGGGTCGAGAAGGCACTGGCCGGCGCTACCGCGGCGGAGGACCCGTTCTTGTCCGAAGTAGCAGGTCACCTGGTCGCCGCGGGTGGAAAACGGCTGCGTCCCGCCCTCGTTGTTGCCGTCGCCCAGGCCTGCAGCACCGCATCGGCGACGGCGGCAAGAGCCGGCGATCCGGGTTCGGATGGTTCCGGTGCGTGGAGCCCCGGCGAGCCCGACGACCTACGCGAGGACGTGGTCCAGGGCGCCGTGGCCGTGGAGCTCGTCCACCTCGGGTCCCTCTACCACGACGACGTCATGGACGGCGCCGAGCACCGGAGGGGGGTGCAGAGCGTCAACTCCCGGTGGGGGAACCTCATTGCGATCCTCGCCGGCGACTTTCTCCTCGCCCGGGCCTCAGAGATCGCCGCTTCGCTCGGGACGGAGGTCGCCGCGCTCCTGGCAAGGACGATCGGCCAGCTGTGCGAAGGAGAGGTCACCCAGCTCCGATACGCGTTCAACCCGGCGCGGCCCGAGGATTCGTACATGGCGGCGATCAGCGGGAAGACCGCGTCTTTGATGGCGACGGCGGCCAGGGTTGGCGGGCTGACCTGCCGGGCGCCACGACCCTGGGTCGAGGCGCTCACCGCGTACGGCCACTGCATCGGGATGACGTTCCAGATCTGGGATGACGTTCGCGACGTGGTTTGCTCAGAGGAAGAACTCGGCAAGCCGGCGGGCCACGACATGGTCGAGGGCACCTACACCCTGCCCGTCCTGCGGGCTCTGTCGGTCGTCGGTGTCGGCGATGACCTTCGCGCCCTGCTCGGCGCACCGCTTGACGGCCCGGCGCGAGAAAAGGCCACCAACCTTGTGCTCGCGACCGACGCGGTCCGGTCGTCGTTGGCGGTCGGGCGCCGCTGGGCGGAAAGGGCCAATTCCGCCTTGGAGCCGATACGCACTGGCGCCGGTTCGGAGGCGAAAGAGAGCCTCGACGTGCTCGGAGGTGTCGGCTTCCGCCTGCTGGACGAGCTGGAATCGGCCTAGCCGGAGGGCTACTCCTGCTCGGGCCGAAGGGTCGGGAAAGCAATCACGTCCCGGATCGCCTCTGCGCCGGTCAGCAGCATCACCAGCCGGTCGATGCCGAGACCGAGCC
>CAZCCS010000526.1:0-2066 GCA_964497005.1 uncultured Acidimicrobiaceae bacterium
CCGGCGCGGCTCGGCACGTTCGACGTGGTGGTGTGCGGCACTCTGCTTCTTCACCTCAAGTCCCCCGCCCGGGCGCTCGAGGCGATCCACAGTGTGACCGGCGGACTCTTCATGTCGTCGGAGCAGATCGACGTACCGTTGAGCGTGATGAGCAGGAAGCGAGCGGCTCTTCACCTCGAAGGCGACGCCGGCCGATGGCTGATCGCCAACGTGGCGGGGCATCGTCGGCTGCTGGAGATCGCCGGGTTCGACATCGACAGGTCCGTGGATCCGTACGTCGTTCCCTTCGGGGTGGGCCACCCACCCGTGTCGTTCTCGACTTCCCGCACCCTGGCGAAGGCGCTCATCACGCGGTGGCTGTGCGGCGACCATTACGGCGTCCCGCACTCGGCGGTGCTCAGTCGAAAAGTGGACCTGAATTAGAAGAAAGGCGTCACCCGCGGGCTCGGTGCCGGCCCTCGGAGATCTGGGCAAAGCGTTCGCCCCTGAGTTCCGCCGCGTTGGGGCCGAGCATTTGTCAAGACTGCGCCGGAGTACCGGCCGTCCAATAGCCGTATCGACATCCGGGCTATAGATGCCGTTCCCGGTCAAACGGAGGGCAGGAATTCCCCGCGCCGATAAGGAACTGTAAGGCGGACTACATTTCGGCCACGCTGAAGGATCCCGTGGTGCAAGCAACTCGAGTTGACTCTGACAATCTATGGACGAAAGGTGCGACTGATGCGATCGACACAGCACCGGGACTGCTTTGAGCCCGCAAGCGACCGCTGATGGCGACCGATGGACTCAGACAGGCGGCCCTGGGGAGGCTCGCTAACAAGACCCGCCAGACCCTACGTCCCCTGTGGTACGGCCGGCTCGTGCGTAAACAGGCACTGACAGGTCTGATCTGGCAGACCGGGAACTTTGGGAACGTCGAATGGCTCGGGCACCCCATCTGGCAGAACCCATTGGATGCTTGGGTCTTGCAGGAGGCGATCGTCGCCGGCGAGGTGGACCTCGTCGTCGAGTGCGGGACTAACCGAGGGGGATCAGCCCTCTACATGGCCTCGATCTTCGACTGTCTCGGTAGGGGCCACGTGATCACCATCGACATCGCGGAACTCAGCGAGATCTCGCATCCGCGTATCGAGTTCGTGCGGGGCTCCTCGACAGACCGCACCACTTTCGAGAAGGTCGTCGCCCGAATAGAAGAACTCCAACCCAAGAAGGTGATGGTCCTGCTCGACAGCGACCACAGTGGAAAACACGTACTGGATGAACTCAAGCTGTACTCGGAACTGGTCGACGTGGGCGGGTACATCTCGGTACAGGACGGGTGCATCGACGAGCTTCGGATCATGCGGGATGACCGACCTGGCCCCCGGTGGGCCATCCGCCAGTTTGTCGCCGAGGATCGCAGGTTCGAGATCGACGTTGAGCGTTCAGCCCGATTTCTCTACACCCACAGCCCCAGTGGGTGGCTGCGGCGCGCTAACTGAAAGGGTCAGATGCCTGGGCTGGACCACAACCAGCAGGTCTGGAACGAGGCTTGGGACTGGTCCGAAGCCGGCGAGGAATGGTCACGGTCATGGGGCGGGACGCCCGCGCTCTGGTACGGCGCGATCCACCCGAGGATCGGCGGCTTCTTGCCGGCGGCCACCATTTTGGAGATTGCGCCTGGGTTCGGCCGCTGGACGGAGTACCTGCGCCGACACTGCGAGCGGCTTGTCCTAGTCGACCTGACCCCGAAGTGCATCGAATACTGCCGCACCCGCTTTGCTGAGGACCCCCACATCGAATACCACGTCAACGACGGTATGTCATTGGGGATGCTCCCAGATCAGTCGATCGACTTCGTTTTCAGTTTCGACTCGCTCGTGCACGTGGACACCGACGTCCTCCGCAGCTACCTCAAGGATTTGTCGCGCGCGCTCAAACCTGATGGTGTCGGTTTCATTCACCATTCCAACGTCGGCCGATACAGAGTGCTGCCGCTAGCGGCACGTCGTGTTCCCGAGCGTTACCGTCGACGTCTCGTCGATGCGGGGGTGTTGCTGGATTTGTACGCGTGGCGGTCGGAGGAC
>CAZCCS010000527.1:0-2046 GCA_964497005.1 uncultured Acidimicrobiaceae bacterium
CGAAGCTGGCCGACATCCCGGCGGGGCAGCTCTACGACGGGGAGTACGTCACAACCACCAACCCTCAGAACGCGGCCGGGGGGCCGCCATCCGACTGGTACAGCGTGCTGGGACCGGTCGGGCTGGGGTTCCGGGTGCCCTGTCTGGTGCTCTCGCCCTTTGCCGCGGGCGGGCACGTGGCGAGCGAGGTGTTTGATCACGTGTCGACGTTCAAGCTGATCGAGTCGGCCTTCCTGAAGCCGGGAGCGGTGACGGAGGGACTCCACGTTTCGGGTTGGCGCTATTCGGCGGTGGGCGACCTGGCTAAAGCGCTGCCGGCGCTCAAGGCTCCGCAGACGGATGTCCCGAACCTGCCGCCGACCTCTTTGCTCTTCCCGGACGTCGCCGAACAGTCTCTGCTGAACTCGCTCGCCGGCACGGTCGATGACGGGCAGGCCTACCCACCACCCCCGTCCAACAACACCGACTACCGCAAGTTGGACTGACCGACAGATCGGTCCAGCGGTAGGGTCCACGCGATGCCAGCACGGCGCAAAGCGCGCGTCGAGGATGTGCACGAGATCGCCATGGGTATGCCCCACGTGACGGTCGTGAAGGGCAGAGGGGACAATCCGGTGTACCAGGTGGGCGGGAAGTCGTTTATCTTCTTCCGCAACCCGCGGCCGGACGCTATGGATCCCGCGACGGGTGAGCGCTACAGCGACGTGATCGTCTTCTGGGTGGACTCCGAGGCGGAAAAAGAGGCGCTCGTCCAGGATCCTGATTCGCCTTTCTTCACGACCCCACATTTCAACGGGCACCTATCCGTGCTCTTGCGCGGCAGCCGGATCGGGGAGCTTTCGAGGGACGAGCTCGCTGAAGTCATCCAAGACGCGTGGCTGTGCCGCGCCTCTTCAAAGAGGGCCTCGGATTGGCTCAGGTCCAGAGGTCTAGCCGGATAGCGAGTCTCTCGGTTCGAGGATCACGACAGGGATGTCCCTGTCGGTATTGCGCTGATAGCCGGCGTACCCCTTGTACGTGGCGACGATGGTCGGCCACAGCGCGGCCTTTTCCTCCGGCGACGCAGTACGCGCGTGCATTGGCGTGGTGGTTCCGTTGACGGTGGCCTCTACCTCGGGATTGGCGACGAGGTTCTTGTACCAGTCGGGATGGTCAGTGTGCCCTCCCTTAGAAGCAACCACGACCACGCGCTTCTCGTCGCAGATCGGAGCGGTGAGCATCGTTGATCGCCGGATGCCAGACTTGCGCCCGACCGTGTGAAGTTCGATCGGCTGCATGCCGAGCACCGTCCGAGGAACCCGGCCGCCGCTGACCTTGAGAAGCACTCGGTGGCCGTGCTCGAGCATCCAGCTGCCGGCGTCGATCATCTTGTCTGGTGTGCGCATAGCACCTCCTCGGCACGGATTGACGGGGTCATCGTAGGGAGGCCAGCTGATTAGTTGCTGGACTGGCTTCCGGTGTCGCGGAGGAACTCCTGGATGTCCACCACCTGGCTCGCGGGCGGTGCAGATATCGACACGGGCACCCCGTAGTTCGACAGGTCGAGTGTTTCGTCCATCGTCATCGGACCGGCTTGGGACGAAGGTATGTCGATGACCATGTGCACGGCATCCCGGCGCAGGTTGCCCGACCGGTCGATGAATACAGTCTCGGTTGCGTTCCGGAAGTTGACCTTCGAGGAGGCGTCGCGCATCCACGACGGGAGGTTGGCAGAGGAGATCTGCTTCTCGATGAAGGCTGGATCGATTGTCACGGTGTAACCGTTGACTTTGACCCCGTTGACCGTCGAAGTTCCGGTTGGGGTGACCGTCGCCCCTCGCGCGCTCAGCAGGCGAAGCATTGCCGCGGGGTTGCCGCCGAGGTTGAGAGCTCCCGTCGCACCGGGCACCTTGTTGAGCCCCGACAGATCGATCGACACCCAAGATTTGCCAGGAACGAGCTCGCTTATTTGAGCAATGTGCTCATAGACGGTCCCGCCCAGGTAGATGCCACGAATGGTCAAGGCTTGGTGGAGCGAGGGGAGGTTGGCTTCCATCGTTAGATCCA
>CAZCCS010000528.1:0-2038 GCA_964497005.1 uncultured Acidimicrobiaceae bacterium
GGGGTGGCAGAACATGCCTTTCCGCTGAAGACGCTTCCCGACGCGGTCGGACTGCGCAACCATGTCCTGCGTACCTTCGAACGCGCGGACACCTTGTGGAACCCGGACGCGCAAACGAACGAGCTGACCATCGTCGTGGCCGGCGGAGGCCCTACCGGCGTGGAACTGTCCGGCGCCCTGGCGGAGCTGATCTCCCACAACCTGGCGTCGGACTTCAAGCATATGGACCTGCACAGGGCGCGGATCGTGCTGGTGGAGATGAACGATCACCTCCTGCCCGGGTTCTCGAAGGAGTCTCAGAAGCGGGCCTACGACACGCTGTTGGAGAAGGGGATCGAGATCCGCCTGAACACCAAGCTCACCAAAGTCACGGGGGATTCGGTGTCCTTGGAGGACGGCACCGAGATCGGAACACACACGGTGATCTGGACCGCCGGCGTCAAGGCCAACCCGCTTGCTTCAGTGCTCCCGGACGAGAAGGGCAAGGGGGGCACGATCGAAGTCGAGCCCGATCTCTCTTTGCCCGGTCACCCGGAGGTGTTCGTGATCGGCGACCTCGCCGCGGCGCGCGGACGCGACGGGGACCAGTTACCGCAGCTTGCTCAGGTTGCTATCCAGGCAGGGAAGCGCGCGGCGCGGAACGTCGTGAAGCGCATGGAGGGCAAGCCCACTCGGAGATTCAGGTACCACAACCACGGGATCATGGCGACGATCGGGCGGCGTTCCGCGGTGGCCGAACTTCCGGGAGGGCTCCGCTTCGGCGGCACCCTCGGGTGGGTCGCGTGGCTGGGGGTGCACCTGACGTTCCTTATCGGTTTTCGGAACCGTGCCGTCGTGCTCGTCAACTGGGCCTGGAACTACCTGACCTGGGACCGGGCGTCACGTGTGATCGTCGAAGATGGGTCCGACGAGAAGCCAGGCCCGAAGCACAACTGAGCATCTGGCCCGTTCGACCGCTCTGCGTCGGACGCCGGCCACCCACTGCCGATCCGCACTCTGGGCGACGAATCGCGCTTCGGGCGACGGATTGCGGCATCAACCGCGCGATCTGTCACCCGAAGAGCAACCTGTCGCCTGATCGGCCACGCTACTTGCGCGTATCCTCTGCGCCGGAGGACTACCACGATGCCCCTTTACGAGTACGTCTGCAGGACCTGCGACAACCGGTTCGAAGCCCGCCGGCCGATGGCCGAGGCCGGCGCCCCGATCGACTGCCCCGATGGTCACGCCGACACCACTCGGCTGCTGTCCGTCTTCGCTTCGGTCGGCCGTTCTGCGCCGGCGGCGGGCCGGGTCACGAGCGGTCCTCCTGCCGGCGGTTGCGGCGCCGGCTGTGCCTGCGCCTCCTAGGGCCCGCCCAGAACTAGGCGCGATCCTCGAGCCACCGGACCGCGGTTTCGAGCGCGCCGTCGTCGACGCCTAGCGCGGTGCGAGCTCCCGAAGTTCCGCACGCAGATCGCCGATCTCGTCCCGCAGCTTGGCGGCGTACTCGAACCGCAGATCGGCCGCTGCTTCGCGCATCTCGTCCTCGAGGGTTGAGATGAGTCGGGCGAGCTCCGACGGTGGCAGTTCCGCGAGGTCGCTGCGCGCTCGATCGCGGCGCCGGCTCCGTCGGTCCTGACCCGGTACCGGTGAAGTCGTGGTCCCGTCACGCGAACCCAACAGAATGAGGATGTCGCTGATCGCTTTGCGGATCGTCTGCGGATTGATCCCGTGCTCCTCGTTGTACTCCTGTTGGCGCGCCCGCCGGCGATGCGTTTCGCTGATTGCCTTGCGCATCGAGTCGGTCATGCGGTCGGCGTACATGATCACCTGGCCGTCGACATTCCGTGCTGCGCGGCCGATGGTCTGGATGAGGGAGGTCTCGCCACGGAGGAAGCCTTCTTTGTCCGCGTCGAGGATCGCGACAAGTGACACCTCTGGAAGGTCGAGGCCCTCACGTAACAAGTTGATGCCTACGAGCACGTCGAACTCCCCGAGCCTCAGGTCGCGGATGATCTCTATCCGCTGGATGGTGTCGATGTTCGAGTGCAGGTAG
>CAZCCS010000529.1:0-2037 GCA_964497005.1 uncultured Acidimicrobiaceae bacterium
ACGTGGCGACCCCGCCGGCGTCGTTGTCGCCGACCATGACGATGATCCCGGGCCCGACGATGGCGGCCAGCGTGAGGAGCCGCTGACGCCAGGTCCTTCTTTCCCCGATGTCCCCGAGGGAGATCTTGCCGAAGGCGCCGTGGATGTCGCCGAGGTGCGCCTCGTCGAGCACCGCCGATTGCGGGGTCTGCAGGTGGCGGGACGATTCTGCCGACCCGCTCTCAGTTTCGGGGCGTGCCGGCTTCGCCGCCCCGGGGCCATTGGCGCCGCCGGCGGCTTCGCGATCCGTCACGGCTAACCCTTGGGCTCCAGGCTCTCCTGCTCCGCAACCGCGATGTCGCGCTCGGTCAGGACAGGCTCCGGATGGGTCGGGGGTTCTCGGCGGCGCCAGTCGTCCGGAATGGTCGCTTCGAGGATGTCGTCGACGGTTATCACCCCGAGCATCCGGTTCTCAGGGTCGACCACCGGAACCGTCATGAGGTTGTAGTCCGCCATCAACAGAGCGACGTCGACTACGTCGATATCGGCTGTGACCCGAACCGGGTCGGTGTCGATGACGTCCACCAGGGAGGTATCCGCCTCGGCCTGAAGGAGCCCGATCACGGTGACCGTGCCCACCAGGCAGTCCTCGCCGTCGACGGCGTGAACGGTCACCAGCGCTTCTGGTTGAAGGGTCTCCGCCCGCCGCACCCGGCGCAGCGCTTCCTCGACCGTCGCCTCGGCCGGCACCGAAAGGTAGTCGACCCCCATGATCCCGCCGGCGCTCGCCGCGTTGAAGCTGAGGAGGGTCATCACCTTGGTCCGGGTGCCCGCCGGCAGCAGTTCGAGGACGCTGATGCGCCGGGATTGCGGCAGGTCGGCGATCGCGTCGGCGGCGTCATCGGCGCGCATGTGGGCGATGACGTCGGCGACCTCGGTGTCGGTCTTGTCCTCGAAGAGCCGGTTGGCGATGTCGGGGTCGAGCTCCTCGAACACGTCCGCTTCCAACTCGGGGTCCCCGTGGACGACATCGAGGATCTCCTCGCCTTCCTTCGGGGATGCGTCCTCCAGGAGGTCGGCGATCTGCGCTGGCTTGAGACGGCGTACCCGGCCGAACGCCGACCTGACCCGGACGCTGTCCCGGTGCCCGATGAGGGGCTCGAACGCCTTCCAGTCCTGGCAGGGGTGCCCCGCGCTCGCCGGGATGATCCCGAACAACCTCGCGGGACGGCGGGTGTCGAGGCAGGTGAGCACCCACCCCTCAGCTGTTTCGGAGAGCTCGATGTCCCACGCGCGCACGAGCTCGGCTTCGGCGACATCGATCAAGCGGTGGCCGAGGATGTCCTCCCGCAGAAGGACCTCGCCTTCGCGCCGCTCGAAGCTGCGAAGGTCCACCTTCGGATCAGCGAGGGTCACCTTGCCGGGAGCGAGCTCTCTCGACCGCGCGATCGGCAGGAAGACGCGGCGTCCACCGACCTTGGCCACGAGCCCGGTCACGAGCGGAAGCTCGCCTCCTCGCAGGCGCACGATCACGTCGTCCACCCGACCGACCGTCTCGCCCGTCGGCGAAAGGATTTGCCCTTTCAGCAGGGACGAAAGCTGCACGTCCGTACCCTACCCTTAGCCGCGCGCGGGCCAGGTCAGGACTAGCGTGACCCCCGCAGAGGCCAGACCAACTCCCGGCGAGGCAAGGTGACGTCGGCACCAGATCCCAACCAGGCAGGCGTCAGGTTCGGCCAACCCACCGGGGCGCCACCTCAGACGCCGACGTTCGGTCGCTACGGCTCCCTTGCCGGGATCGTCTTGGTGCTCGCGCTGGTCGGTGGGCTGTTCTGGGCAGGAGCGGTCCGCAGGGTTTCGCACGGGGCCCACCCGATGATCTTCGGCGGTTCGCTGGTCCTCGAGGACGACAGACCTCTGACCGTGATCGACGTCGCGACCGCCCAGGTGACAGTCCGGCTCCAAGGCGTGGACGCCCAGGTCGGTGCTCCCACCTACGGCGAGGTGCAAGCCGTGCCGGTCACCTCCGGGACGATGCTCGTCGACCGCAAGACGGGC
>CAZCCS010000530.1:0-2018 GCA_964497005.1 uncultured Acidimicrobiaceae bacterium
ACCGCCCGGACCCGCGAGGGTGCCTTCGCGCGCTACCGGGTGATGGCCTATGTCGTCGGGGTCCTGCTCCTCGTCGTGTTCGCCGCCATCCCGTTCGGTTCGGTCGAGAGCATCGTGGGCCCTCTCCACGGGGCGCTCTACATCGTGTACCTGGCGACGGTGGTGGACGTGTTCGTGCGCTTCCGGCTGCGATTGCTCGACCTGATCGCCATGGTCGCGGGAGGGTGGGTCCCGTTCCTGGCCTTCGTGGTAGAGCACTGGATGCGCCGGCGCCTCGCGCCGGCGGCGTCCACGGCCTAGCGGCTGCGAATAGATCCAACCCATTTCCCCGCTGAATCCATGCAGCCGGTATTGTTGACCGGTTAACTCCGGTATACGCTCGTACGATGCACCTGGACTGGTTGCAGGCCCTGGCCGGCGGGCTGGTGGGAGTCATGGTGGGGCTCACCGGCATGGGCGGTGGTGCGTTGCTGACACCAACGCTCATCCTCCTCTTTGGCATCAACCCCGGGACCGCGGTCTCGAGCGACCTCCTCACGTCGCTGATCATGCGGCCGGTGGGCGGGACCGTCCACATACGGAGAGGGACCGTCGCCTGGAGATTGGTCGGCTGGCTGTGCCTCGGGTCGGTGCCGGCGGGGTTCTGCGGGGTGCTTGTTCTGCGGGCCTTGGGTGGCGGAGCCGAGGTCGAGCACGACGTGTCGCTTGCGATTGCCTGGGCCCTCGCCGTCGCCGTCGCCTCAATCGTGGCCAAGGGGATCATTGGCGCCCGCCGAGCGCCCGCCGAAACGGCGGCCGCCGAACAAACCATCGCCGCTACCGACGTGGCGGTAAGGCCACTGCCGACCGTACTGATCGGGATAGTCGGCGGCTTTATGGTGGGCATGACCTCGGTCGGGTCCGGGTCGCTGATGATCGTGCTGCTTCTTGCGCTCTACCCGCGGCTCTCGATCAAAAGCCTGGTTGGGACCGACCTGGTGCAGGCCGTTCCCCTTATCGGGGCTGCCACCCTCGGTCACGCCATCTACGGGCACATCAGCCTCGGCCTCACCGCATCTCTGGTCATCGGATCGGTCCCGGGGGTCTATCTCGGAGCCCGCCTCTCGAGCCGTGCCCCCGACGCATATATCAAGCCGGCTCTGGTGGTGGTCCTCCTCGCCACGTCACTGAAGCTGCTCGGTGTGCCGACCAACGCGGTTCTCGGAATCGGGGTTGGCCTGAGCGCGGTCATGGCGACAGTTGCGGTCGCCCGCCGGCGCTGGGGCCTCACTATCCCCGCATGGGTAATACGTCAGCGGCCACTACCAACTCCCGTGAGCAGCTCGTAAACCGAGAGTTCGCCGCGCCAGTTCGGACGAAACGAGTGTGACGTCGGTGCGGGGCGACCGAAGCGGCCAACCCGCTATCATGTACGAGCTTTCCAAGCCAAAGACATCCGGTGCGCCCCCGGGCGCCTAAGTGGGCTCAGGCCCGGCCTGACGAGGCGAGTGAGGCATCGTCCCCTCCCGGGGTGTGCCCGCCGCGCGCGACAGGCGAACACACGTGAAGGAGGAGGTGACCAGTTGGACAATCCGAGAGCCGAGAAGGTCGCTGTCGTCGACGAAGTGCGGCAGCGCCTCGACGAGTCGGACGCAGTGATCCTCACCGAGTACCGGGGTCTCACGGTCAAGGACCTCGCCGGCCTGCGCAGGAACCTGCGAACAAACGGCGGCGAGTACAAGATCTTCAAGAACACCCTTGTGCGCCTGGCGGCCAAGCAGTCCGGGCTGGAAGAGCTCGACGAGCTGCTGACCGGGCCGACCGCGATCACGTTCATCAGCGGTGACGCCGCCGCGGTGGCGAAGTCGCTCAGGGACTACTCCCGCACCAACCCGCTACTTGTCATCAAGGGCGGGTTGCTCGGAGACAAGGTGATCGGGGCGAGGGAAACCGCTGCGCTGGCCGATCTGCCTTCGCGTGAAGTGCTACTCGCCCGCCTCGCCGGCTTGATGGCCGCGCCGCTGCAGCAGTTCGCCAGC
>CAZCCS010000531.1:0-2012 GCA_964497005.1 uncultured Acidimicrobiaceae bacterium
GATCGAGCCAGATGTGTGGCGGTGGTACCACGGCGTGGTCGGAAAGGGCGACGCTGTCATCGTCGACACCTGGTGGCAGACCGAAACGGGAGGTTTCCTTTGCAGCACGCTGCCGGCGTTGCAACCCATGAAGCCGGGGAGCTGTGGCCCCGGCGTGCTGGGGATCTACCCGGTGATCTACGACGAGAACGGTGAAGACGTTCCCGCCGGCAGCGGTCGGGCTGGCAACATCTGTATCCGCAACCCGTGGCCCGGGATCTTCCAGACTATTTGGGGTCAGCCCGAGCGTTTCGTCGACACCTACTACGCGAAGTACTGCCGAGACAAGGACAGCACGGACTGGCATGACTGGCCGTATTTCGCCGGCGACGGGGCGCTCAAGGCCCCGGACGGCTACTTCAGGATTCTCGGCCGCGTCGACGACGTGATCAACGTGGCCGGGCACCGCCTAGGGACCAAGGAGCTCGAGTCGGCGAGCCTGACCGTCGACGACATCGCAGAGGCCGCCGCCGTTCCTGTGATCGACGACGTGAGGGGGCGGGCCGTCGAAATGTACGTAGCGTTGAAGCCAGGTGTACAAAGCAGTAGCGAAGTGACCACCAAAGTCACGGCGGCAATCGAGCGCGAAATCGGCAAGATTGCCAGGCCCAAGAATGTCTGGATCGTGTCAGACATGCCCAAGACGCGTTCAGGCAAGATCATGCGTCGGGTCATCGCCGGCATCTCGAATTTCACCGACGTCGGGGACACGTCGACTCTCGCCAATCCCGAAATCGTCGACGACATACGCCACTACGTGCAGAGTAAGAAGGTCGCCGACGGCGAGGTGCCTCGCCAGCTCTCCCCCGAAGAGCTCCAAGACATTCAGTCCTTCGGAACGGCCGAATGAAGCGACTGAACGCACCCCGCTAGCCCTCCCGCCTCAACTCCGATCCAAACGGGACGCGAAAGATCTAGTCGAACTGCAGCGAGCTGGCTGGCTGGACGTACCCGCACCAGGCGTGCCAGCCTCTGGCATGGCCGTCGTGATTTGTGTGGTGATTTCCAGCGTTTGGGTGATGCTCGCGCTGGGTTTCAGGTACCTCGAAACCCGCCAGAGGCACCGCCTGATAGCCACATCGCTGAATATCCACTGCCATCCGGGCTGGGCGGACGAGCTAGAAGCATGGCTTCACCAGCAGCCCTGACTTCGCACCCCTGATAGGCAAGCACCCCCAACGGGATTCGAACCCGTGCTGCCGCCTTGAAAGGGCGACTGAGCAGCTCCAAATACCAGGACTGTAACTCCAAAAGTCCTGGTAGAGGCCCCTTTCTGTTGACCGCTAGTTACCGTGAAATTCCGCTCGTGACCGTTCGTTAGGTCACGTTCTGGTCACGCCATCGGTCCTTCGCCGCCACCTTTCTTGGCGGGCAGAACAGAAGCGACGGCCGCGACCGCCTGATCGACGATGCGCTCTGCAGCTTGGACAGCGGTCTTCGCTTCCGTTTGGCGCATCGGGGTCGGCTCGTATTCGGCGCGGGTCTTCAATGGCAGCAGCCGACGAAGGTGCCGCGCGGCGGCCTTGCCCTCGCCACCAGTCGACTCGAGGTGCTTGACAGCCTGGGTGTGCTCACCCCGCCAGACAGCCCCGGCCCGTGCCGCCGAAATGGTATCGGCCGCGGCGATCCCTGAGTGGACAGCGTTACCCACCGCTGCGGTGTTGTTGCCCAGTCCTAGAGAGTCGTGGGCCGCCCGGAGAAACTCTTGAGCCTTGTCGAGGTAGGCCTGGGCTTCGGCCGCCGCGGACGTACGCGCCTGACCTCGTGAGGGTGGCAACGTCAGGCCGCCTTCGCCAGGTCGGCAATAGGAGAGCCGGCGATGACTAGTCCTTCGCTGGCTGCTTCTTTCCACACCGAGGGTCCTTTACGAGCGAGAAGGCCTAGCAACTCCTCGAGATCGACCTCAATGTGGTTAACCGGGTTACCCAGGACCCGCGAGGCCTGGTCGATCCACACTCCGAGCGAGTCCGTCC
>CAZCCS010000532.1:0-2005 GCA_964497005.1 uncultured Acidimicrobiaceae bacterium
GGCCGGGCGCGCCAACAACCTTCAGGTAATCGATGGGCCTTACGTGAAGGTGCGTGACCCAGAAGGTTTCCGCGAGTACGCGCGTCGAACGCAGATCCTCGGCTACGACGGCAAATGGAGCCTCCACCCGGACCAGATCGACATACTCAACGAGGTTTTCTCACCAACGCAAGAGCAGTTCGACCGAGCTTGGGAGGTTCTGGACGCTTACCGGCAGGCCACCGAGGGAGATCGCAAAGGTGCGGTGATGATCGACGAGGCGTCAAGGAAGGTCGCGGTCACTTTGGTTGCTCGCGGGGAACGGGCGGGTCTCAAGCGCTCCTGAGCCTGCGGTCCATCAGCCGGGCGGGTTGCCGGCTGCGCGGTCCAGCAGCCGCCGGGCCACCACCTTCAGGGCGAGGGTCTCGTCAGCTCCCTCGAATATCGAAAGGACGCGCGCGTCCACGAAGAGGCGGCTCACCGTGTACTCCTCGGCGGAGCCCATACCTCCGTGGATCTGCATGGCCTCTCTCGAGACCCACTCGGCGGCGCGGCACACGTACGCCTTGATCATGGAGGCCTCCAGAGCGCCTTCCCCCTTAGCCATCAGCCGTGCCACCGAGTACATGTACTGGCGAGAAGCCTGGATGATCGCCGCCATGCGAGCGAGCTTCACCCTGGTGAGCTGGTAGTCCAGGATCGGTCGTCCGAACACCACCCGCTCGCCGGCGTAGGCCAGCGCGGTCTCGTACGCCGCTTGCATAACGCCTACCGCACGGGCAGCGGTTTGAAGCCTGCCGTTCTCGAATCCCTCCATTTGGTAGTAGAACCCGCGCCCGAGGCCGGCGTCCTCTCCGATCAGGTGGTCGGCGGGGACCCTCCACGAGTCGAACGACAACTCGTAGGAGTGCATCCCGCGGTAGCCGATGGTGTCGATCGGACGTCCCTCGAGCCGCCCGGCGCCCGGCTGGTTCAGGATGAACCCGCCGCCATCCGCCCGCTCCTTCGGCACCACGAACAACGACAGGCCTCTGTGCGCCAACCTCCTGTCGGGATCGGTCCGGGCGAGAACCATCAGCACGTCTGCCCGCGCGGCGAACGTCGACCAGGTCTTGGTGCCCGATATCAGCCAGTCGCCGGTCGATGGGTCCCTCGTCGCTGCGACGGTCAGGCCGGCGACGTCCGAGCCGAAGTCGGGCTCGGTGACCGCGACACCGGCCATGATCTCTCCGGTCGCTAGCCGTGGGAGCCACCGGCGCTTCTGATCCTCGGTCCCCCCCTGCAGCAACGCCCGGGCGAGTATCTCGGGTCGGGTGATGAGCGAGCCGCCAGCGCCGAGAGAAGCGCGGGAGAGCTCCTCGGTAGCGACCACCATGCCCATGTAGTCGTGCTCTCCGCCGCTGGCGTAGCCGCCGTACTGCTCCGGTATGGAAAGCCCGAACGCGCCGAGCTCCGCGAGGCCGGTGATGATCTCTTCCGGGATGTCGGCGTTGTGACGATGGATCCCTTCAGCTGCTGGGGCGATCTTTTCCTCGGCGAATCGACGGAACGTTTGGGCCACCATCTCGAAGTCGGGGTCGAGGTGCCGTGGTCCTGACTCGCCGGCGAGGGCCGCCAGCCACGCCGGGTCGCGGAAGGTCCGAACGAACCCCATGGCCGGCTCGAGCTCATCTCCTGCCAGTCCCCATTCGGGCTCGCGGCCCAGGAGCCGTGCGGCCACGTCCCAGACGGCGTCAGCTGCAAAGGCGGCGGCGAGCCGGGCTTCGGTTTCCCCCAGCGCGCCGTACTCGAGCGCGACCCGGGCGGTCTCGACGGCGGCGGCGCCGTGGGCGAGGTCGTAGGCGACGGCCTGGTTCTCGTCGACGGCTGCCGCCCCCCGAGCGGAGAGGTGGCCGGCGCCGCGCTCGATGACCGAACGGGCGAGGTCGACCGCTCGCGTGGCGGCGTCGAGGTCCGGGGTCCGGTCGGTCCGGTCGGTCGGGTCGGTCGGGTCGGTCACGTCGCCGAAGACTACCGAGAGGCCTTG
>CAZCCS010000533.1:0-1976 GCA_964497005.1 uncultured Acidimicrobiaceae bacterium
ACCATTGCTTCCTTCAGGTCTTCATAGGCCCGAGTCCGCTTCCCGTGCAACCAAGGGGAGATCCAGCAAATACTCATGAATCCGATGGTCTTGAGCCTCTGGACGAATCCTTTGAAGTCCTTGAACTTCCGGCTGGGGACGTAGTCACCGATGAAGTCGGGGAAGCCCCAAGTGTAGCCTGCGACGTCGTACTCCTGGTGGTAATCTCGACACCAGCTTCCCCAATTGATGAAACCTTTGATGCCAAGCTCCGCCGCGCTCTGGGCTGTCTCCCATAGCTCACTGGGCCCGAGGATTTCCTCCCGACACCGGGCCCAGTTTCCCTTCGTGGCCCCCCAGGGTGCGAGAACGGGCTCCCAGGCGGCGTCGGGACTGGGGCGAATCGGGCGCCCAAGAGCGGCATCGTGAACCGCTCGAAACTGTTGCATCGTGTCAAACCACGACGAGCCACTCGCGACGAAGAAACCGTCGTGGTGTTCGCGAACGTCGGCCAGAGTGTAACCGCTGAGGGGTCGCTGGAGGTTGAACCGCACCGTCCCACAATCTTGGAGTCCCGACGCCTGGTGGGTCACCACCGTATGGGTGATCTCGGTCTCGAGGCGCTGGTCGAGGAAACCCACGGCAAGATTGGTGATGCCTTTCCGATCCAGAGCAAAGACAATCGGAATCCCGCGGTCCGCCATCGTCCGATACCCGTGGTCCCGATCGCGCCAGGCGACGCCGGAGGAGTAGCGAGTCGACCGAAGCAGGCCAACGGCTTCAACCCACGTGTTCATATCCCAGGGCATCCAAATTCGATCGACGTCGACGGCGCTGCTCTCGGTCCGCAACGTATATTGCCGGACGGTGAAGGCCTGTCCCGAGTCGTGCTTCAGGGAATATTGGACCAACGTACTGCCAGCGCCCTTCGTCGTGGTCAGCCTCAGGGTATATCCGCGGGATCGGTAGATCGTCGGTGTTTCCGAGCTTGCTTCCGAAGACAGATCCCAGTGGCTCGCGGGCGGGTCCAGGTCCAGGTCGAGCGTGGTCGCGACGCCGTTGAGATTCAGATCGATCCCCATATTCGGAATCCTCCTCGGACCGCTCCACGTTTACCAGAGAGTTGGACCTGTGTTATATTCTGGATACTAATTTCGCCGGACGAACTAGCCTTCGCGCGTCACGGAAATTCTAGGAAGTCAAGGCTCGGCGCCGCAAGGTGCCGCGACCCGTAAAGCATCCCTAAAAGGTCCAAAGGTACAAAGTATGGAAGAAGGGGTAGTTGGCTTTAATCGGGAACACTTCGACGAGTTGGTGCGCGACGCGCTGCTCCACCTCGACGACGCCGCTTACCTCCAAACGCAACCGCTGGCCCAACGCGTCGGCAACGTCGGGAGTGCGAGTGGCCCCCTGCGGGGTAAGCGTCTGCTCAAGCTGCTCCTCGACACGATTGAGTCGCTCCGTCCGGACCCGGGGACGTCGAGTGAATCGCGCGCCTGGCGAACCTTTCGCCTGCTTGAGTTACGTTACGTCGAGGGGTATAGCGTCGAAGAAGTGCGAGGTCAGCTTGCCATCAGCAAGACGCAATATCAACGCGATCACACGCGGGCGCTGGAAGCCGTCGGATCGGTCTTGATCGACCGCTGGGCGCTTCCGCAAGCCGAATCACCCCGCATGGCCGACGAGGCAGCACGCGAATCGATCGCCTTGCGCGAGGCCGAGCAACTGTCCGCTCACGTGACCCCGGAATTCGTCGATCTGACCGAGATGCTAGCGGGAATACTCGCCGTTTTTCACCAGGTTTGCACCGAAAACCACACGGACGTCTCACTCAAGACCCAACCCGCACCCCGGCTTATCTATGGCGCCCGCATCGTGCTGCGCCAGATCTTCCTTACGCTGTTCAACGCAGCATTAGAGCATGCGATCGGCGGCACGGTGCATGTTGCTCTCGACCTGGCGGGACCCACCGCCGAGGTTCGATTACAAGCGACACC
>CAZCCS010000534.1:0-1973 GCA_964497005.1 uncultured Acidimicrobiaceae bacterium
GCTTTGCCATCGCCCCGCGGTGACGTGCTTCCGAGTCCGACGCTCTCCACCGCCCCTACGGCAGTCCCACCACCAACCTTCGCGCCGTCGACGGCGCCGACTCGAGTCCCGACGCCAATCCCTTCCCCATCTCCCGCCGAGGCGGCCACCGTCGCTCCGTCGGTTACCTCTTTGCCACCTCCCACGCCGACGCCATTGCCCGGCGCTTCGACCCCGAAGCCTGGCTATCTACGTGCCCTCGGGTCGAAGCTGGTTGACTCACTTGGCGCCGAGGCGATCTTGGCCGGAGTAAACTGGTTCGGCTTCGAGACCGACAACAATGTGCCCGACGGACTCGGAGCTCGCCGCTTGTCTGAGATACTCGATCTCATCGCTCAACTTGGCTACAATGTCATCCGCTTACCCTACAGCAATCGCATCTTGGACCCCAAAACCCAGCCTCATGGCATCAACCCCAACCTGAATCCCGATCTCGAGGGTCTGAGCGCCTTGCAGGTCATGGACCGGATCGTCGAGGAGGCGGGCACGCGGGACCTCCGAATCATTCTCGACCGCCACTGCCCCACCCCGAACGACCGGACGAGCCTCTGGTACACGGATTCGGTGCCCGAGGAGCAGTGGATCGCTGACTGGGTGTCCCTCGCTCGACGCTACCGGGAGAACGATACCGTCATCGGCGCGGACCTCCACAACGAGCCGCACTACGCCGCGACGTGGGGTACGGGAAACCCCAAGACCGACTGGAGGCTTGCCGCCGAGCGGGCCGGCAACGCAATCCACGAGGTGAACCCAGACCTGCTCATTGTCGTCGAGGGCATCGAGGTCTACAAAGGCGAGGGGTATTGGTGGGGCGGCAACCTCCAGGGCGTCGCCCAAAGTCCGGTCCGCCTCATGCACCCCGACAAGGTACTCTATAGCGCCCACGACTACGGCCCAGGTGTCTACAATCAGGCCTGGTTTCAAAGCAAGGCTTTCCCGGATAACCTGCCGGCGATCTGGGACGCTCACTGGGGCTATCTCGTCAAAAGGAACCTCGCTCCGGTGCTCATGGGGGAGTTCGGCGGCCGCTCTCTCGGCCCCGATACGGAGGGCACCTGGCAGCGGGCGCTTGTCGCTTACCTGAAGCAGAACCGCATCAGCTACACCTATTGGTGCCTCAACCCGGGATCGGGCGACACGGGCGGAATCCTCGGCGACGACTGGAAGACAGTGAACCAGGCCAAACGGGATCTCCTCGCGAGCTATCAGGCCCCTAAGCTCCCGGTCGTCAATGCCATGGCTATCGACCCATCGCCAATTTCGCCGGTGCCTGCTGTATGATGTGAGTCTCGGTCGTTCTAGCTGCTCGGGGCACTTAGAGTGGCGGATCAAGGAGCACGAATGATGCGCCAGGCGCCGAAAAGCACAACCAACGAGCGCTTAGGATACCCCGACGACGCGCGGTTGTTACTGGTCAATGCCGACGATTTTGGGATGTATCCGGCCATCAACGAAGCGACCTATCGCGCGTTCAAAGAGGGTATTGTCCGGTCCACAACTGTCATGATGCCCTGCGCCGGCGCGACGCAGGCCATTCAGCTACTCAAGGATAACCCAGACATCCGCTTTGGCGTTCACGTGTCGGTCATCCGCGACATCGAACATTACCATTGGGATCCGCTAGCGCCGAAGGAGAAAGTGCCGTCCCTGCTTGATGAAAGCGGGAGTCTTTACAGCACCGCGCAAATGTCCGAGATGTTGGGGCGAGCAAAGCTGGACGAGCTGGAGGTTGAATTCCGGGCGCAAATTGAAGCGGTGCTGGCCGCCGAGCTGGAGCCAACCCACCTCGATTGGCACTGCCTGCTCAACGGGGGTCGGGCCCACATCTTCGATCTGACGCTGGGCCTGGCGAAGGAATACGGATTGGCGGTCCGGGTTATGACGCAACCGTTCATCAACCAGGTTCAGCGCAAGGGCCTCCCCACGGCTGATTA
>CAZCCS010000535.1:0-1969 GCA_964497005.1 uncultured Acidimicrobiaceae bacterium
ACTGGTAGGCGTAGGAGGTGACCGGACAGGTCGCACCGCTCGGGCAGTTCCCGAGCGAGTTTAGGCCACGCGTCACGGAGCTGATCCGGCCGCTCGTGTCGTAGGCGAACTGGGTACCCTGGCTGAGCGGGTCGACGACCAGCGTCACCCGGTTCGAGCTGTCGTAGCTGTAGGTCGTGGTCTTGCTGTTCGGGTCGGTGTAGGTCGTCAGGTTGCCGCTCGTATAGCCGTACTGGTAGCTGCGGCTCGCCGGGTCGGTGTTCGAGGTCAGCTGCCCGGAGGTGTAGGCGAAGTTCGTGTTGTTGCCGTGACTGTCGGTGATGTACTGGATCGTCCCGTCGGCGTTGTAGTGCGGCACGAACGTGTTCCCGTTCCGGTCGGCGTAGGAAATCAAGCCGCCGCTCGAGGTGAAGTTCTCGACCGCGGAGCTCTTGTCGTCCTTGAGCGTGTAGGTGCCGTCGCCGTTCAGGGTCAGGGTCGCGTCGAGACCGGCGGGGGCGGTGTAGCCGCCGCCCGGCTTCTTGACGAAGGTGGTCTCGTTGCCGGTGCCGGAGATGTAACGGAAGTCGCCGTCAGGGAAGACACCGCCTGAGGCGTAGCTCTCCCAGTTGTTGATGAGCAGCGACTTAACCCCGCCGTTTGTGCTCCCTGAGTACTCGCTGTTGTAGGTGCGGTCGAAGAAGAGATCCATCCCGGCGACGCCGGGGAGCTGCAGATCGTGGGCGCTGAGGACGAGGTTGCCGTTTGCGACGTTGACGGCGTAGCCGGAGCGGTCGTCGATCTGCCCCGAGCTGTACGTCCATTCGCGCCGCATCCCCAGCCCTGCCTGGTAGGTGATCCAGATCCGCGCCGCAGTGCCGGTCGACTCGATCGAGTTGAACTCGGGCAGGCTCCTTACCGTCTCGTCGCTCTTCTTCAGCAGCAGGCCGTCGTTTGCGATCGAGCCGTTCACCCAGCCCTGAACAAGCTTCGGGATCTCCCAGGTGTACGTGCCCGTCGCAGGCCCGACGTTCGTCGTCGCCTCCGCCGTGCTGTTGTAGTCGCCGCCGGCAGTCGTCCAGCTGTGGGTTGCGTCGTAGCTGTTCCAGGTCGCTGTGCCGTCGTCGTAGACGCGTGTCACCTGGTGCACCTCGACCGGTGCGGCAGCACAGCCCGAGCAGTAGGCCATCGAGCTCATATCCGCGGTCAGCTCCGCATTCAGGATCTGCGACTGCGCCGGGATCGTGCTCAGGCCGGGGAACTGGATCAGGCCGCGGCTGACGTTCGTCCCGTCGAAACCGACGTTCACCGTCGCCCAACCGGCGAAGTTCGAGCCGGCGCTGCTCCCGCTCTGGATGAACGTGTCATGGCCCGCAAAAAACGTCGGGTCGACCGTCACCGGCCACTGCCGCCCCGCCGCCGCCAACCAGGACGGATCGGCGGCGACCGTCAGGGTCGAGCCGCCACCAGCGTTTGCCGCCAACGTCATCGTGACCGCATCGGAGGTCGCACCCGAGGCATCGCGCATGAACGGCCGCGCGAACGTGAAGACCGTCTTCCCTGCCGCATCGAGCAAGCTGATCTCGCCACCCGCCTGCGCCTTCGCCGTCAACCCGGTCGTCGTCAGCGTGTAGACGACCTTGCTCGGAGAGAGCGCGTTTGCGAGCACGAGGTCTTCCTTGGTCGCATCGCTCCCAACCGTGTAGCTCGCATCGACACCGGGGAGCGCGTTCGCGTACGTCACGCGCGCGCCCGACGCCGCCGTACCGCCGCCGCCGAGCAGCACAAGCGAGAAACCCGTCTGGCCGCGCGTCACCTGCAGCGGCGCCGAGAGGCTCGCAGGGAGGGTGACCGTGTAGCCGTTCGCCTTGTTCTGGAAGCCGCCGCCGCTCGCCGGCACGAGCGTGTTGTCGATCGGCTGCCACAGCCCCTGGCCGTCCTGATAGTTCAGCGACCCAGCCGACACCTCCGTCTGACGGTCGCCGTTCGC
>CAZCCS010000536.1:0-1964 GCA_964497005.1 uncultured Acidimicrobiaceae bacterium
AAGGTTAAGGGCGAGGACATTGACCCGCGGCTCGCCGAGCAGGCCCAGGAGGCGCCCGTGCGTATTCTGGGCCACAAGGTCCCGCAGGCGTGACTCCGGGATATTGCGCGCTTTCGCGATCCGCGGCGGACCGAACAGTTTCGCCAGTCGCGCCTGACTCTCGTGGAGGGCCGCCAGGGCCAAAGCAGCACGAAGATCGCCTGGCCCGTCACGTCCGAGGGCATCAGGTCGGGCGTGAACTGGATCCGTTTGAAGTCCAGCCGGAGGCTCTCCGACAAGGCCTTCACTATCAGGGTCTTAGCCACCCCCGGTACGCCCTCGAGCAGGACGTGCCCGCCGACGAGCAGAGCGACCAGCAGCCCGGAGAGCACCCCGTCCTGTCCAACGACTGCCTTGGAGATCTCGTCGCGCACCGCAAGAAGGCTCGCCCGAGGATCTCGATTGCTCGCCGCTTCAGCGGGCATTGACGACCTCCTGTCGTATCTCTTCCAGACTTACAGCCAAGGCAACGAGTTCGTCGTCGGACCTCGGCGGTGGCCCGAGCAAGGCCGCCCCCACGCGCTCTAGCGGGATCCCGGCCCTGGCGGACACGACCTCCGCGGCGGACTCGTCGCTGAGCTTCGGATCGATGCCCATACGGTCGACCATCAACTGTTTGAGGTCCGACCGCAGGATCGAAGCAGCGTGCGATCGCTGCCTGGACTCTTGCAGCAGGTTGCCCGTTGCTGCCACCAACCCCGAGCCCGGCAGCTCCACGGGCAGCTCTTCGGGCACCGGCCGTCCCAACCGGCGCGCCTTCCAAAGGACGAGAAGAGCGAACGCGCCGAGGAGCCCCCACAAGGCCTCCTTGACGCGGGGGGATATGAGTGACAGGAGACCTCTGTTGCCGGCGCCGAACTGGCTCTGGCCGATGAACGTGACGTTCGTGCCTGGCGTTGGGGCCAGCAAGCTGGCAGCGAGCACGGAGTTGTCTGCGTCGCCGAGGTTGCCGTTTTCCCAGATCGCGGGGCCGCCGACGATCACAACCGTCCCCGCTCCCTGGTCGCGGGCGACCACGAGAAACCCGGAGCCCGCCGGGAAGCATCCGGTCTGGTTCGGGCCGGCGTGTAGCAGGATGTCGCCGTCGGGATTGATCGTGCCCACGGCCGACAGGGCGGGGATTGCGCATTTAGGCCCGAGGCCGAGAGGGATTCGCCCACCCAGGATTCGGTCGCGGGTCGATTGGTCCGGTGCGACACCGGCAAGGTTAGACGCAGGATCGGTTGTCACCAATCGACCGCCTCGGTTCACCCACGCGTTCAGACGGGAACGGTCGGATTCGTTGAGGTGGTCCTGGAGAACCAACGCAACGCCATCAGTGGATGACGGCGCCGTCCGCCCTAAGTCGACGTGCGCTCCAAGGCCATTCAGGAGCAGCGCCAGCGCCTTGGTGCCGTCGGGGGTCGTCGAACGGGGGTCCAGGGGAGGCCGACTGCTGGCGGGGGCGCCGATGATTAACGCAGTCGCGACAACTGCGAGTGCGAAAACCACGACCCAGGCAGTCCGTCGACTGCGAGTGCTCAGGTTAGGCATCCGGTTTAACCCCTCGATGCAATCGCGAGCACCCGGTCGCCGAGTTCGCGCATCTTGTCGTCATCGCTTCCGGTGCCGTCGTAGTGGCCGTACCAGACCGCTTCGAAGAGTTCCGTCGCGTTGCCGAAGTCCGAAACACCACCGGGCAGGTGTCTTCTGACCAGCTCCTCGTACTCACGCGTCGTTCGGCCCGGGACCTCTTCGACGATCCCTCTCTCCGCCAGCGCGGCGATCAGCGCGCGGTAAGAGCAGCGGATTGCCTCACGCCATTCACCCGCCTTTCGGTGCTCGGCGGCCTCGGCTCGCCAGTCGGCCGAGGTCCAACGCCGGCGCGGAGTCGTTTGCGCCTGCACGCCGGGATCGCGCTGCAGCCTGCGCCCGAATCTTCGCAG
>CAZCCS010000537.1:0-1962 GCA_964497005.1 uncultured Acidimicrobiaceae bacterium
CGCACCACGCCGGGATGGTGCCTCCGTTCAAGGAAGCGGTGGAGGCGTGTTTCGCAGCTGGCCTGGTGAAGGCGGTGTTCGCCACCGAGACGCTCGCCCTCGGGATCAACATGCCGGCCCGGACCGTCGTCATCGAGAAGCTCACCAAGTTCACCGGTGAACGCCACGAGTTCTTGACGCCGGGCGAGTACACCCAGCTCACCGGCAGGGCGGGAAGGCGCGGCATAGACGAGGTCGGGTACGCGGTGGTGCTGTGGTCGCCGTTCGTCCCGTTCGAACAGGTGGCGGGGCTCGCCGACGCCCGCAGCTACACCCTTACGAGCAGCTTCCGGCCGACCTACAACATGGCGGCCAACCTGGTCCGCCGGTACCCGCCCGACGTGGCGCACCACCTGCTGAACCTGTCGTTTGCCCAGTACCGGGCGGACAGCGACGTCGTCCGGTTGGAGGCGCAGCTCGAGCGGTCCGCCGCCGCTCTTGAAGAAGCGAAGACGGCGGCCGCCTGCGACAAGGGCGACATCGAGGAGTACAGACGCCTGCTGCGGGCGAGCGAGGAGTCCGCCCACCAGCGTCCATCGATGACCGCCGAGGTGGTCGCCGCGCTCGAGAAAGTCCGGCCCGGCGACGTCCTGCTCGTCCCAGGCGCCAGGGCCGGCGGCCGGGTCGCGGTGCTGTCCACGGCGAGGCGGCGCGGCGGCGACGTGCGGATCCGGGCCGTCACCGCGGACGGCAGGCTGATGTCGCTCGGCCCGAGGAACTTCCCGGCGCCCCCGCGTGCGGTGGCGACGGTGACCCTGCCTTCGCCGTACACCCCGAACAACTCCTCTTTCCAGAAGCAGGTCGCCTCGGCGTTGCTGGCCGCACGGCTGGACCGCCCGGAAAACGGAGCGGCTCCCGGCCGGCGCTACTGGAGAGGCGAGGTCGCCATGTCCCAGGCGGGCGCCGCGGCGCGCCACCCGGTCGCGTCGTGCCCCGACGCCCGGGCGCACGTCAGGGCCCTCGACCGGGCGGACCGCCTCGCCAGGGACGTTGAGCGGCTGCAGCGCAGGGTCAAGGGGCGGGTGGAGTCCTTGGCCAGGCAATTCGACCGGGTGCTCAGGGTGTTGGAGACGTGGGGTTACGTGGATGGGTGGTCGTTGACTGAGGCGGGGGAGCGCCTCGCCCGGATCTACCACGAGGAGGATCTGCTGATCGCCGAATGCCTCGCCCAGGGTCTGCTCGACGGGCTCGATCCGGCCGAGCTCGCCGGCGCGGTGTCGGCGTTCACCTTCGAGGCACGCGGCCAGACGGAGGGGTCGCCCTGGTTCCCGACCCCGCGAGTTCGCCGGCGCTGGGTGGAGATCGACGGTCTCGCTGCGGAGCTGAACAGCGCGGAGGATGACGCCGGGTTGCCCCTGACCCGCCGGCCCGACCCAGGTTTCGTGGGTCTCGCCGCCGCCTGGGCAGCGGGGGAGGAGCTCGCCGAGGTGATCGAGGACGAGGAGATTTCCGGGGGGGATTTCGTTCGGAACGTCAAGCAGCTGGTGGACCTGTTGCGCCAGGTCGGCGACGTTGCGCCCGACCCTGCCACCGCTTCGAGCGCACGGTCCGCCGCCGACCGCCTGATGCGTGGGGTGGTGGCGGCCTCCTCGGTCGTCGGATCCCCCACACGCGACGCCCCGCACCCGTAGTCTTGGCCTCCGCGATATGGGCTACTTGGACACCGGCGTTTACGCCGTCGAACAATGGACCGACGAGGAAGCAGAGATCCTCCGGCGGTACTTCACCAACCTCGACGGGCCTGTTTTCGCGCTGGTCAACCTGCCGGAAGTGGTCAAAGGCGCCCTGTTCGCCAGGTACTCCCGATCGGCGAAAAGTCTTCGCCGGCTCTTTCTCGACGAGTTCGTCGGCGACCTCGACATCACCGGGGACCAGGGGGTCGACGCGACGGTGGGGCTCGCCCGAGCCGAGCAGCTCTACGAC
>CAZCCS010000538.1:0-226 GCA_964497005.1 uncultured Acidimicrobiaceae bacterium
CAGCCGAAGAGCGGGTGCTGTTCCAGACCCGTATCTGGGAACCTGAGGGGACCGACGACTCGACCAACCGGCTCGCCGCCAACGAGCGGCGGGTGGCGACGGTCCGGGCCCTGAGAAGCGCGTTCGGGGACCGGTTCCTGGGGGGGATCGTTCCGTCCGAGTATGCCCGAGCGGCATACCCCGACGCTTTGTCGGACCTTCCGACCGACAGGTGGAGCTATCTGCA
>CAZCCS010000538.1:236-1960 GCA_964497005.1 uncultured Acidimicrobiaceae bacterium
CGTGATCTCGACGACGGGGCTGCACGGCTCGGTACCGTTCAAGCTGCCCGAGTACTTGGCTGCATCCCGGGCCGTGGTGACCGAACCGCTAAATGTGGCCTTGCCGCGGCCACTTGTCGAAGGCCTCGACTTGTGCACCTTCGAAACGGCCGAGGAGTGCGTTAACTCATGCGAACGGCTGCTGTCCGACCCGCCCACCCTGTACGACATGCGGGCTCTTCGCGAATGAGCGGGGTCTGAGGCTGGGCTGACCATCCACCGGACGCGCAACAGGGGCTCCGAGAATCGGGAGGTTCTCTACGCCATCCGATCCAGGAGTAGCCCCTGTTGGAGGTCGACCCTACGCGCATGTGCGAGCTGCTTGTTGGCTTGCCCGACGTGATCGTGCTCGGCATCGACGACATCCCCAACGGCCACGTGGTCGTCCACATCGAACAAGCTGGACCACGGCCGCAATGCCTCGGCTGCGGCCAACTGCCCGTTGTGAAAGACCGAGAGACAGTTGAGCTCGTCGATCTTCCCTACGCGGGGCGGCCGAGCCGGCTGCGCTGGCGCAAGGTCCGCTTCGTGTGCCGCAACCTCGACTGCGACGTGCTCTCTTGGACCTGGGACGACACTCGCATCGGCTTCCCCCGCCAAGCGCTAACCGATCGGGCCGGCCGGTGGGTGACCGTCCAGGTCGGACGCTGCGGCCGCTCAGTCGCCGAAGTGGCAGCCGAGCTGGGCTGCGCCTGGCACACCGTCAACGACGCCGTCATCGCCTACGGAGAGGCGCTCATCGACGACGACGTCGACCGCATCGGCACCGTCAGGGCGCTCGGGCTGGACGAAGCGCTGTTCTGCCGGACCGGCCCATTCCGCCGGCAGCACTGGTCCACCCAGATCGTCGACGTTGGCCGCGGACAGCTGCTCGACGTGGTCGAAGGCCGCACCGCTGCTGGGCCTTCGGCCTGGCTGGCCAGCCGGGGACCGGCATGGCGAGCGAATATCCGCTGGGCCACTCTCGACCTGTCCGGGCCCTACAAGACCGTCTTTGACACCATGCTTCCCGACGCCATCCAGGTCGCCGACCCGTTCCATGTATGCCGGCTCGCCAACCAGCGCCTCGACGAGTGCCGCCGACGAATACAGAACCAGACGCTGGGACATCGAGGCCGCAAGACCGACCCCCTCTACCGTGCCCGGAGGCTGTTGACCAAGGCCGACGAGCGCCTACAGGACAAGGGCCGCACCAAGCTGCTCGGCCTGCTCGACGCCGGCGATCCCGACGGCGAAGTCCGCACCACCTGGCACGCCAAGGAAGTCGTCCGCTCGATCTACGAGCACACCGACCCGGTCCTGGCGCTCGAGTTCGTCACCCGCCTCGGTGCCGACTTCCAAGATCCCACCTACCCCATCGAAGTCAACTCTCTCGGCCGAACGCTGACCCGCTGGCGGCATCAGATCGCCGCCTGGCACCGCTCGCATCACACCAACGGACCGACCGAAGCAGCCAACAACCTGCTCAAGCGAGTGAAGAGAGCCGCGTTCGGGTTCACCAACTTCCGCCACTACCGAGTGCGAGTCCTCCTCTACGCCGGCCGACCCAACTGGGCGCTGCTACCGCTGGTCACACCCCGCTGAAACGCGAGGAGCCATAAAACCAGTGGACGCACTCCATGAACTCTTCGGCAGTTGGAGCTGGCCTTGGCCCCTTTGGTTCGACGCGCAGGTGGCCCGTGGCA
>CAZCCS010000539.1:0-1950 GCA_964497005.1 uncultured Acidimicrobiaceae bacterium
CGCCCCGCCGGCCCCCCGCCGGCGCCCCACCCACAAATCGGGCCTACCGGACAGACACCCGGCGCGCCATAGTTGACCCGATGACCAAAGGCCTCGCGCCCGGCCCGCCCCTACCCGGCTGGATGCAGGCCGCCCTCAGCGGGGTGAGACCGCCGCTCTACTTCCGGGCCTGCCAGCGCCGCTACGGCGACATCATCAGGATGCGGATGCCGCTCAACCTCGACTACGTGTACGTGGCCGACCCCGAAGCGGTCCGGGCCGTGTTTCGGGGCGACCCGGCCACGTTCCACGCCGGCGAAGCCAACGGAAGCATCCTCGAGCCGATACTCGGCCCCACCTCGGTGCTCGTGACCGACGAGGTCCCCCACCAACGACAGCGCCGGCTGATGGCCCCGCCCTTCCACGGGTCCGCCGTCCGGCGCCAAACCGAAGTCATCGCAGACATCGCCGCCGCCGAGATCGACCAGTGGCCGATAAACACCGCCTTCCCGGTGCTGCCCACGATGAGACGGCTGACCCTCGAGGTGATCCTCCGGACCGTCATCGGCGCCGAGAAGGACGACCGGCTTGCCCACCTTCGCGAGGTGCTCCCTCCCGTCGTCGACATCGCGCTGATCGACCTTCTAGCGGTCGGCTATCCGAAGCTCCGTGACCGCTGGCCGTGGACCCGTCTCCAAACCCGACGGGCTCGAGCAGACCAGGCCATCCACGAGGAAATCGCCTCCTGCCGCGCCGACCCGAACCTCGACGAACGCACCGACGTGCTCGCGATGCTCGTCCGCGCGTCGGACGAGGACGGCAGCAAGATGACCGACGCCGAGCTGAGGGACCAGATCATGACCCTGCTCCTCGCCGGCCACGAGACCACCGCCACCGGGCTGGCTTGGACTTTCGAGCGCCTGACCCGGAATCCCAAAGTCCTGCAGAAGGCCAAGGACGCCGCCCTCGCCGGCGACGATGACTACCTAGACGCGGTCGTCACCGAATCGCTGCGAATCAGACCGGTCATCGCCGACGTGGCCCGCAGGCTGACGACCGACATTGAGCTCGGCGGCTACCACATTCCTGCCGGCACGGTTGTCGCGCCGGCGATCGTCCTCATCCAGACCGACGCCCGCAACTATCCGGACCCGATGGCGTTCAAGCCCGAACGCTGGCAGGACGAGCACCCCGATCCGGTTGTGTGGTTGCCGTTCGGGGGTGGCAACCGTCGCTGCCTCGGCGCCGCGTTCGCCACAACAGAGATGAGGGTCGTTCTCAAAGAAGCGCTCCGCCAGGTCGACCTAGTCCCAACGCTCGCCAAGGGCGAGCGGGCAAGGATCCGCCACGTCACCTTCGTTCCGAGCAAGGGCGGGGTGATAACGGTGGCTCGCCGGCGACCGGCAGGACAGCTCAGGCCGACCAACGAGGCGACGACTGCACCCGCCGGCTAGGTCGCCTCGAGCAGACCCGCCGCCTGCAAAGCCACCCGCAGGTCGTGGGCGTTTGTCGCCGCGGCCAGCGCAGCCCGCAGCGTCACCTCACCGCTCTTAAACAGACCGAACAAGCTCTGGTCGAACGTCTGCATCCCGTGGTACTCGCCGTCCGCGATGAGCTCCTCGATGGTCTCCGCGCCGGCGCCGGTCGGGTCGACGATGCGGTCGGCGATCCGCCCGGTGACGACCATCGCTTCGACCGCCGGCACCCGCCCCTCGCCGGACGAGTGCGGCACAAGCCTCTGGCTGATCACACCCCGCGCCACGCCGGCCAGCGTCAGGCGGATCTGGTGCTGCTGAAACGGCGGGAAGAAATCCACGATCCGGTTGATCGTCTCGGTCGCGTTGGTGGTGTGAAGGGTGGAGAGCACGAGGTGCCCCGTCTCCGCCGCCATCAACGCCGCCGACACGGTCTCCGTATCGCGCATCTCGCCGATCAGGATGACGTCGGGGTCCTGCCGCAGAACCCGGCGCA
>CAZCCS010000540.1:0-1940 GCA_964497005.1 uncultured Acidimicrobiaceae bacterium
ACGACCTGGTCATCGCAGGGCGCCGATTCAGGTCGCGCCTCTTCATAGGAACAGGCAAGTTCCCGTCGAACCAGACGCTGCGCGAGGCGATCGAGGCGAGCGGAACCGAGATCGTTACGGTTGCTCTGCGGCGCATAGATCCGAGCGCCGGGGAGGACATCCTCGACGCGGTGCCAGAGGGGATCCTGGTCCTAACCAACACGTCCGGGGCCATCGACGCCGGCGAAGCCGTGCGCCTCGCTCGCCTCGCAAGGGCGGCCGGTCTTCCTGACTGGATCAAGCTCGAGGTCACCCCCGACCCGCGCTACCTCCTACCCGATCCCGTCGACACGTTGAAGGCAGCGGAACAGCTCTGCGCCGAAGGTTTCACCGTTCTGCCCTACTGCCCGGCGGACCCGGTGCTCTGCAAACGGTTGGAAGAGGCCGGTTGCGCGACGGTCATGCCGCTCGGCTCGTGGATCGGTTCGAATCAAGGGCTACGCACGAGAAACGCGATAGAGATAATCGTCGAGCAGGCGGTGGTGCCGGTGGTCGTCGACGCCGGCTTGGGGGCCCCAAGTCACGCGGCGGAGGCGATGGAGATCGGCGCCGACGCTGTTCTGGTGAACACAGCCATCGGCACCGCCGGCGACCCGGCCGAGATGGCCCGGGCTTTCAAGCTCGCGGTTCAAGCCGGTCGAGCGGGAAGGCGAGCCGGGCTTCCTATAACGAGGAGCGCGGCCGAACCGTCATCGCCGTTGACCGGTTTTCTCCAATGACCACGACACCCATCGTTCTCGAATCGCGCCCAGACAGAGCGCCGGCGGAAACGGCAGCTGCCGAGGTGGAGAGCACCGACGTAGCAAGGTTCCGGGACATCGCCGAGTCCGCCAGATCTTCCGACGTGGACCGTGCGCTGGCTGCTTCGCACCCGAGCCTCGAGGACTTCGCTGCGCTGTTGTCGGCTCCGGCAGCCGAGCGTCTCGAGTCGCTGGCACAGAGGGCGCACCGGATAACACGGGCTCGGTTCGGCGCCACCGTCCGCCTTTTTTCCCCGTTGTACCTGTCCAACGAGTGCGTTTCGACGTGCACGTACTGCGGGTTCTCCGCCGGCAACGACATCCGCCGCCGCACCCTGACCCTCGACGAGCTTCGGGCCGAGGCGGCGGAGCTGCACCGGCGGGGGTTCCGCCACCTGCTCCTGGTGTCCGGCGAGCACGCCCGCATCGTGAGTCGCCAATACCTCGAGGACTGTGTCGCAGCGGTCGCCCCCCAGTTCGCTCAGGTGGACGTCGAGGTTCAGGTCTGGGACAGCGACACCTACCAACGGCTGGCCGGCGCCGGCGCTGACGGGGTGATCGTCTACCAGGAGACGTACGACCGGGACACTTATTCGGCAGTTCATCTCAAGGGAAAAAAACGGAACTACGCGTGGCGTCTGGCCGCGCCGGACCGCGCGGCCGCCGCGGGCATACGGAGGCTGGGGATCGGCGCGCTGCTGGGCCTCCATCCCGACTGGCGCTCGGATGCGATATCGCTCGCTGCACACGGGAAGGCGCTGATCAAGCGGTGGTGGCGGTGCGAGGTGCAGGTGGCGCTTCCGAGACTGCGCCCGGCCGCCGGCGGATACCAGCCGGCCGACCCTGTCAGCGACTCGGACCTTGTGCAACTGCTGTGCGCTCTGCGCATCGTGCTTCCAGATGTGGGCGTGAGCCTGTCAACCCGCGAGCCTGCGGACCTTCGCGACGCGCTGGTTCCCCTGGGGGTTACCGCCATGTCGGCGGGCTCGCACACAGAACCCGGGGGCTACGCAGAGGAAACCGACGCCGAGCCCCAATTCGAGATCTCCGACCGCCGCTCCCCGGCCGAGGTGGCCGGCACCCTTAGGGCGGCTGGCTACGACCCTGTCTGGAAGGACTGGCAGCGAGTGTGAAACGGCCCGGCGGCCGTCCCTAACATGA
>CAZCCS010000541.1:0-1456 GCA_964497005.1 uncultured Acidimicrobiaceae bacterium
TCGGATTTCCGGGAGGGTGAGCGGCCAGCGAGGCGACATCGGCGAAGGTGCGGTTTGGCTCGTGCAAGTGTGTGCATGTCGTCGGGCCGCGCGTCTCCCGGCTGACAAGGCGGCGCAGGTTCGGGCCGAACTCTTAACCCGGCACGATCTCCCGGCGGGCCAGGCGCCATCCGGCCGGAGTTCGCACCACCCGATTGCGATACTCGCCCATACCCGCCAGCACGGGCGACTGCGACGTGGTCTCCTTGTAATAGTGCCAGTAGCACGTCGCCCACGCCTCGTCCGGTGATTCGAAGCGAACATGGATCGTGTGCAGCGCGTGCCGGGTGGCGGTGCCGGGTCCCTGGATCCCGGCGCTCCGCCGTTCCTGCACCCCCTCGAGGATCTGCTCCCGGCCTTTGCGCTCTTGTGCGCCGAGGATGCCGTCGCTCAACACGGCCCAGGTGGCATCGTCGGTGAACAGCGACAAGTAAGAGTCGAGGTCGGCGTCGGTCACCGTGTCGGCGAGGTACGTGAGGCGGGCAAGCAGGTTGCGGATCTCCAGCTCGTCCGTGAGTGCTTGCAGGTTGGTCGATGTCATCCGGGGTCCTCCTAGCCGACATGCGTTCGGATGCGGTCCATCCAGACATGGCAGTTCTCGGCCACGTCGCCTCGCGCCAGACGATGCGCCGGTAGCAGCACCCGGTCGACCCCCCAGTCGAGGAGCAGGCCGAGGGGCTCCTCCGGATCACCTCGCTTCAGGCCGTCATGGGTGGCGGTGACCTCGATGGCGGCGGCGTCCCGGCCGGCCGCGGCGGCCGTCTGGCGCATGATGTCAAGCAGCTCTGGGATGTCGCCGCCGAGAGGAGCGAACCCGTCGCCGATGCGCCCCGCCCGTTCGGCCGCGGTGCGGGAGTGGCCGCCCACGACGATCGGTACCGCCCCGCGCTGCGGCTTAGGGTTGCTGTTCATGTGGACGAACTCGACGAACTCACCCTTGTGGCTGACACTGTCGGACGCCCAGAGGTTGCGCATCACTTCGATGTACTCCTCGGTCCGCCGTCCACGGGCGGCGAACGGGACTCCCAGGGCGTCGAACTCCTCTCGAAGCCACCCGACGCCCACGCCGAGCACTACCCGTCCGCCTGACAGGAAGTCCAGGGTGGCGACTTCTTTGGCCATCACGGCCGGATGTCGATGCGGAACGATGGCGATACCGGTCGCCAAGAGAAGGGTCTTCGAATGGGCGGCGCACCAAGCCAGCCAGATGAACGGGTCGGGGAGCACCGTGTCCGGAGGACCTGGCATCTTCTCGGTGTCGGCGTACGGATAGGCCGACTGGTAGTCGTCGGGCCACAGGGCGTGCTCTGCTGTCCAGAGCGATTCCATCCCGGCCGCTTCGGCGCCTCTGGCCAGTGCCACGGCACCTTCCGGTGCGGCGAAATCAGGCGAAGGAACGCCGGGCACGACGCCGGCC
>CAZCCS010000541.1:1466-1940 GCA_964497005.1 uncultured Acidimicrobiaceae bacterium
ACTCCGATCTTCACTCGCAGAAACCTAGCGATCCTCGACGTTGGCTGCATTCGGTCGAGGCGCGACGTACCTATGATTCGGGCTCGTGGCCGACCGAGAGCAGTCGATAGTCCAATATGAGGTAGATGATTATGTCTGTTTGATTTCTCTCGACCATCCGGAGCGGCGCAACGCCTGGAGCCCGACGATGGAGAAGCAGTACTTCGCTGCGCTCGATCGCGCCGCTCTCGACGATTCTGTACGGGCCATCGTGGTCACCGGGAAGGGCCGGTGGTTCTGCCCGGGGCTGGATTCCGAGCGCCTCGAGGCGGCGGCGGGGCCGGTCGGGCTTCGGCTCGAGGGTCGACGCCCGATGCAGACCGCGCTGACCGTCCCCAAGCCCATAATCGCCGCCATCAACGGGGCCTGCGCAGGCATCGGATTCGTGCAGGCGGCGGTCTGTGACGTCCGCTTCATCGCCCGGGGCGCGCGAAT
>CAZCCS010000542.1:0-1928 GCA_964497005.1 uncultured Acidimicrobiaceae bacterium
GGCCGGTCGAAAGGGCCGGTTTGTATGTGCCGGGAGGAAGGGCCCCCCTCGCGTCAACGGTGCTGATGACCGCCGGACCGGCGCGCGTCGCCGGCGTGGGAGCCATCGCGATGTGCTCGCCTCCGGGTCCCGAGGGCAAAATCGCCCCAGCCATCCTTGCCGCTGCGGCGATCGCGGAGGTCGACGAGGTTTACAGGGTCGGCGGGGCTCAAGCGGTGGGCGCCATGGCTTACGGGACCGAGTCGGTCCCCGCGGTCGATGTCATCGTCGGTCCAGGCAACCGCTACGTCGCCATCGCTGAGCGTCTCGTCGCCGGCGAGGGAGCGGTCGGCGTCCCGTCCGCGTTCACCGGCCCCTCCGAGGTCGCCGTTATCGCCGACGACTCAACCCCGCCCGAGTACGCCGCAGTCGATCTGGTCGTCCAGGCGGAGCACGGTCCCGACGGTCTCGCCTATCTGATCACCTGGTCGCCGCAAGCGGCTGAACGCATCAGCGCCGAGGTCGACCGTATCGTCGCAGCCTCGCCCCGCAGGCAGGAGATCGAGTCGACGCTCGCAACCGGCGGCTTCTCGGTTCTGGTCGACGGGCCCGACGAGGCGATGGCGGTCGCCAACGCGGTCGCCGCGGAGCATCTCGAGCTCCTCAACGACGACCCCGAATCGCTCGTCCCCCTCATCCGCAGCGCCGGCGCGGTGTTCCTCGGCCCCTGGGCGCCCGCCAGTGTCGGCGACTACGTGGCAGGGCCAAATCACGTCCTGCCGACCGCCCGCTCTGCCAGGTTCGGAAGCGCGTTGCGAGTTGACGACTTCTGTAAGTTCATCCATCTGGTCGATGTGGACAGACCCGCGCTCAACCGGCTTGCCCCGCACGTAGCCGCGATGGCGAGAAGCGAGGGCCTCGCCGCCCACGCCGACTCGGTCCTGATCAGGGTCAGCCGCTGATGCCCCTTCCAGAACCGCGAGAGGACCTCGGACTTCGCGAGGGCTACCACTCACCGCAGGCCGAAGTCGCCATCCGGCTCAACACGAACGAGTCTCCGCTCCCGCCCCCTCCCGGTTGGCTCGACGCGTTGGCGGCCGAGCTGCGTCAGATCCCTTTCAACCGCTACCCGGACCGCTCCGCGTCAGGACTCCGCCAGGCGCTCGCCGGCTTCCACGGCGTCAAACCCGAACAGGTCTTCTGCGCGAACGGCTCCAACGAGGTGTTGCAGTCGTTGTGCCTCGCCTACGGCGGACCAGGGAGGTCGGCCGCGGTGTTCGAGCCGACGTACGCGCTTCACTCCCACATCGCGCACCTCTCCTCGACGGCCGTGGTCGAAGGCCAGCGCCGGCCTGACTTTTCACTCGACCTCGATGTGGCGAGAGACATCACGAGGCAAAGTTCGCCGGCGCTGACCTTCCTTTGCTCGCCGAACAACCCGACTGGTATGACCGACGACCGCTCCGCGGTAGAAGACGTGCTGTCGGTCGCGTCGGGGTTGGTGGTGGTTGATGAGGCGTATGGTCAGTTCTCGGATTGGTCTGCGCTGTCTCTCGTAGATGAAGCCAAGCCGTTGGTGGTCACCAGGACGTTCTCCAAGACGTGGTCGATGGCAGCGGTCCGACTGGGTTACCTGATCGGTCCGCCCGAAGTCGTGGCGACCCTCCAGCGGGTCGCCCGGCCATACCACCACGACGCGGTGTAGCAGGCGGCGGGGAGGCTGGCCGTGTGGTTCGTCGGCGAGAGGGTGGAGCGGGTCGGCTTGATCGTGCGGGAGCGCCAGAAAGTGTCCGCTGCGCTTGGGAAACTTCCAGTCACCGTCTGGCCTTCCCAGGCAAACTTCGTTCTGTTCCGCCCCGAAAGGCGGAAGGGGAACGAGGTGTGGCAGGAGCTTCTCGAGCGGTCCGTGCTCGTCAGGGACACCTCGTCCTGGCCGGGGTTGTCCGGAT
>CAZCCS010000543.1:0-1906 GCA_964497005.1 uncultured Acidimicrobiaceae bacterium
GCGAAGCCTTCGCTGTCGGGCCGGGCGACCCGCTCGACGAGGTCGGTCGCCGAGAACCTGCCGCTGAGGGCGACGTGTCCGTCATCTGAAACCGATCCTCCTTTCGAGGTCGCTTGCACCCCTTTCTCCAATTGTTTACCCGGATCTGGGACGTCCCTACCCGCTTGCTACCGGAGCGGCTTCCGATCCGGGATCGCCGGCCTGATGTCGGTGGAGGGCGCCGGCCCTCGGGGTGTTCATCGCTGGGTGACCCACCCCCGGCGACAATCCCCGAACTCCGATGATGCTTAATGGGGAAAGACGGCTGACAGACTCAGGGCGTGCAGCAACGTGCCGCTGATCGCGCCGGCGTTCGCCCGGGCTGTCTGCGCGGAGGTTTGGGTGCCTGACAGGGTTGCGGTTGCCCTGTCCGTCGACCATCTTTCCAAGCGTTTCGGGGAGCGTGTCGCCTTCGAGGACATCTCCTTCGAGGTCGGCTTCGGTGAGGTGTTCGGCTTCCTGGGTCCTAATGGCGCTGGGAAGACCACCACCGTCCGCACCCTGGGCACCCTGATCGCCCCCAGTTCCGGATCGGCGACGGTGGCCGGTCTGCCCCTGACAACGACCAACGGGGTCGAGATCCGCCGGAGGATCTCGATCATGCCCGAATCGCCGGGCCTGTATTCGCGTCTGACTGTCGCAGAGAACCTGAGCTGCTTCGCCGATCTTTACGAGGTCTCGAACCCCGGCGAGCGAATTGGTCAAGCTCTGCAGGCGGTGAAGCTGGTCGACCGTGCCGGCGACGCGTGCGGGAAACTCTCCAAGGGCCTGCGCCAACGTGTCGCCTTGGCTAGAGCGTTGCTTCCCGACCCCCAGGTGCTGTTCCTCGACGAACCCACCTCCGGTCTCGACCCGGCTGCCGCACGCGACGTTCACGACCTGATCGACGGGCTGCGCCAGCGCGGCGTCACCATCTTCCTTACGACTCACCGCCTCGAGGAGGCTGAGCGGCTCTGCGACCGGGTGGCCATATTGAACACACGATTGCGGAGCATCGGGCGACCCGACGAACTGCGTGATCGCCTCTTCACGAAGACACTCACCGTCAAAACGTTGGCACCACTCACAGAACCCGCCGAGGTATTCGCCGGACTTCCCGGCCTGAACGGCTGGCGCACCGACGGACCCGCCACCTACCTGCTGGAGGTATCTGACCCCGCCGAAGCGGCGCCATCGGCCACCCGAGCTCTGGTCGCAGCCGGCGCGGATGTCTTGTCAATCGCAGAATCGCGTCACTCGCTTGAAGACGTCTACCTGGAACTGGTCGACCGGGACACCGAGGTTGAGAGATCGTGAGGCTCCACTGGCGGCGGGTTCGAGCGGTGTTCACCAAAGAGCTACGCGAGTACCGACACAACGGAGCGATCATCGCCGCGATGACGATTATCCCCGTCGTCTTCATCATCCAACCTCTCGTCGCCCTCCTGGTCACCCCCCACTCCGCAGCAGGAAGCCTCACCCATGATGACCTTCTGTTGTACCTGCTCGCCGTACCGGCACTGGTGCCTGCAACCCTGGCGTCCTACTCCGTTGTCGGAGAACGCCAGCAAGGCACCCTTGAACCTGTCCTAACCACCCCGATCCGGCAGGACGAGTTCCTCCTCGCCAAGGCGCTTGCCGCGTTCGCGCCCTCGGTAGCCATCTCCTATGTGGTCTTCGCACTCTTTGTCGCCATCGTCGAGCTCTTCGCCCACGCCGGTGTTGCCTCCGCGGTCATCCGCGCGCCGGAATTGCTTGCCCAGCTGATCTTCACTCCCCTCTTGGCCGCTTGGTCGATCTGGGTGGGGATCGGAATCTCCGCCAGAACCAACGACGTCCGCACCGCCCAGCAATTTTCCTGGGAGTTGATGGCCCAGAGCCGCGAGAT
>CAZCCS010000544.1:0-1902 GCA_964497005.1 uncultured Acidimicrobiaceae bacterium
GACCTCGCCGCTCGCGTGTCCGGTCTCGAACTCCGAGAACGCGCCCTCGAGATCCGTTGCGCTCGAGGAACTGGAACTCACGGTCGCCAGGCATGTTCACGAACCTCGGAAGGGTCTCGACCGTGCGCGTAACAGAGGCGTGCGTATGTCAAGGGGCGAACTCGTCGCTTTCATCGATGACGACTGCGAGGCCGACCCCGGATGGCTGACAGCATTACGACGATCGTTCGCCGATCCGACGGTGGCGTTCGCTACCGGCAGAGTCAGACCCGCCGACCTGAGTCGGCCCAGCCAACAGTGGTTCGAGGATCGCTTCTCCTTCGACCGCGGCCCTTTCCTTCAGCGTTTCACGCGCTTCGACGGCGGCACGTTCTCGCCGCTCGTGATGGGCGCGCTCGGCACCGGTGCGAATATGGCCTTCCGCCGCTCGCTACTTGAACGCACGGGCGAGTTCGATGTGGCGCTTGATATGGGGACTCTGGTCGGGGGAGGCGGGGACCTCGACATGTTTGCCCGAGCGCTCACTGTTGGCGATGCGTGCGAGTACGCCTCCGACGCTGTGGTCTTCCACCATCACAGGGACGACATGACCAAGCTTCGCTGGCAGACATGGGGATACGGGCTCTGCCAAGGAGCGATGTGCGCCAAGTACGCTTTCGGACCCCGAGCAGGTCGGCTCCGTTCTGTTCGCCGCTACCTAAGGCTGGTCCGCGACCACCAGCGTCGCTTTGTCGCCGTCAGGACGGGAAAAGACCGCTACCCGGCCGACTTGGCCTTTCTCGAGTTGGCCGGTATCGCGGCGGGTCCGCTTGTCTACCTGGCGTCGTTGGCTCAGCAGGGCGGGACCCGAACGCGGTGAACGCCACGAGCTATCGCCCCGGGTGGCCCCACCGTGTCGATCTGGTCCGCGAACTGGTCGTTCGGGACATCCGGCTCCGCTACAGCGGGAGTGTGCTTGGCTTGGGTTGGTCACAGGTCGCTGCGCTTGCGCAGGTCGCCGTCCTCGTTCTCATCTTCAGCAAGGTGGTGCAGCTCGGAATTCCCGACTATCCGGCGTTTGTGCTTGCCGGAATGATCCCATGGCTCTGGTTCGTCGGGGCCATTGCTGCAGCGGCCGACAGTGTTGTCTCGGGCCGTGACCTAGTACGCAGGCCGGGCTTTCCAGCGGCAGTCCTACCTTTGGTCGCCGTCGGGACGGCTCTGATCAACTTCCTCTTGACGATCCCGGTCTTGCTGCTTGCAATCGGGCTGGTTACCGGCCGGTTGCCGGCCACGGCTGCGCTTCTCCCGGTTGTGATGGCCGTTCAGATAGTCCTGATGCTCGGTCCGGCATACCTAGTTGCAACGGTGAACGTCTTCCTGCGGGACACGGGTCATCTGGTGGCCATCCTGCTAGGACTTTTCTTTTATGCCACGCCGGTGTTCTATGCCCACGTTCCTCGTCACTACGGCTTCATCGTGACCTTGAACCCGATGGCCCATCTTCTCGCCGCATATCGGCAGATCCTGCTCCATGGCACGCCACCAAACTGGTCGGCTTTGCTCGGGCTGGCTGCTGGCGGAGCCGTTGTGGCGGCCGCTTGCTATGGGCTGTTCGTTCGGCGCGAACGATGGTTCGCCGAGGAGCTCTAGATGTCGACGGTCATAGAAGCCACTGATGTCGGCCGCCGATATCGTTACGGCATCGCGGAGTCCGGACCGCGGACCTGGCGGAACGTTCTATCGAACCGACGGCCGCACCGCGACCTTCGTCCATTATGGGCTCTCCGTCATGTGTCGTTTGCCGTGAGTGGCGGCCAAAGCATTGGTCTCGTGGGGCCGAACGGCGCTGGCAAGTCGACGCTGCTGAAATTGCTGGGGGGCATCGGACTGCCTGACGAAGGAGGCTTGCGGGTTGACGGT
>CAZCCS010000545.1:0-1901 GCA_964497005.1 uncultured Acidimicrobiaceae bacterium
CGCGATCGCGACGGATGGTGCGCGGATCTGATGGATCTGTCGTCGAAGAGGAACGCGGGAACCAGTTCTGATCGCTGTCGCGACCAAAGCGCCGGTTCCAATCTGAGCCTCCAGGGACTCCAGGCCCGTCGCGCCCCGACGAAGTCGCCCGAAGGGGTCGGGGCGCCCTGGGTCAGGGACGGGGTGTAACTTCGGTCAGTGGTCGACAGCGCCGACGTTGAGCCGCTCCCTTCAGGGGATCGCCTCGTCGCGATCGTCGAGGCCGGTGTGTTCGAGTCGATCGGCGTCGGCGTGTACGCCATCGATCCAGCCGGTTTGGTCCGGGCGCTGAACCCCAAGGCGGCCGCACTGCTCGGCTGGACGGCAGAACAGTGCGAGGGTCTGTCCGCTCACGAGACGTTCCACTTGACGGGCTACTCCGCGGATGATTGTCCGATCTTGGCGGTAGCCCGAACAGGTGTCGCCCAAGACGCCGAGACGGACCTGTTCCGCCGCTTCGACGGATCGCTCATGCCCGTGTGGTGGGCTGCCACCCCGATTTTCGCACCCGGCGAAGCGAAACGGGGCGCGGTGTTGGGCGTCTTGGTGGCCTTCGCGGATTCGACCGCGAGTCAGGAGGGAACGGTCGCCGAGGAGGCCGCCCACGCCCAGGTCCGATCAGACCTGGGCGCCGCTCGCCAAGCGGTCTCCGATCTGGGATGGGCGGGGGAGGTCACGCAAGCGCTGGCTTCAGCCTCCGACGAGACCGAAGCGTTGAGAAGGCTCGCCCGTATGGCGGTGCCGAGACTCTGCGACGTCATCGTCGTGCACAGAGTCGACGACACAGGGCGCCGAGAGCGTGTCGCCACCGATGCCATTCCCGACCTGCGTCCGATCGTCAATACCGCTCTCGCCGCGTCCGGTGGGCGCAGGGAACGTCTGAACTTTGATCCGAGCGAGCCCCAGACAGCACGGGTTGTCACGCTGCTAGAACGGCAAGATTCGGCCGACTCGCCGCTCGTCGACGCTCGCACCCGCACTCTGCTCAAGAACCTCGGGGGAGGTTCGGTAATGATCGTGCCTATGGTCGCCAGAGGCCATCTCGTCGCGGTGGCCGAGATGATCAACGTGGCGGGTGGCGAGCCGTTCGAAGAGCCCGACCGCATGGGCGTGATCGATCTGGCCCGCCGGGTCGGCCTGGCGGTAGATAATCTCCGGTTGCTCCAAGCCGAGCGCAGCGCCGCGGTGGTACTTCAAGAGGCACTCCTCCCCGTGCTCCCGTTGCGGCCCGGCCTTCGCTTGGCCTGCAGGTACCTGCCCGCCGGCGACATCCACCGGGTCGGCGGCGACTGGTACGACGCGTTCGCCTGCCCCGACCAACAGGACGTGACGATGCTGGTGGTCGGAGACGTCGCCGGGCACGATCTGGTGGCGGCGACCAACATGGCCGCGATCCGGAACCTCCTTCGAGGAATCGCGGTCACTTTGCCAACCGACCCCGCCGGCCTGCTCGGTGCCGTCGATCACCACTTGGGCGACCTCGGCATCACGGCGACCACCACAGCCTTGGTGGCAACCGTGAGCCAACAACGCCGAGGCGGCGGCCAGCGGGGAGACATGTGGAAGCTGCGATGGTCGAACGCCGGGCACCTTCCCCCGATCCTCGTCCACCCCGACGGCGGGGTCGAACGGCTCAGCAGCCAACCTGAGCCGCTTCTGGGTACCGGCACCACGATCGAGCGGACTTATCACCAAAGGGATTTGGTTGCGGGAAGCACCCTCGTCTTCTACACCGACGGACTCATAGAGCAGGCTGGGGAGAACCTCGACACCGGCCTCGACAGACTAGTTGCCGCTCTCTTGCAGGCCGAAGAGAGAGGATCACCCGAGACCATCCTTGACCTGATCCTCGAACGGTTGCC
>CAZCCS010000546.1:0-1896 GCA_964497005.1 uncultured Acidimicrobiaceae bacterium
GGCGGGGCGGGGCCGGCGGCGGGGGGGGCCGGCCAGGCGGGGGGTGCGGCGGCTACTCCCTGTCGGCGAAAATCGTTAGCAAGACTAAGTGTGTAGAGAAAAGCTGCTATAGTTGACTTTCTCTACCCAACAGCGCGGTGAGGCGCCAGAAATGCCGGCCCCTTCACCCCGCCGGCCGGTCGAACGCTGGCGTCGCGGCTAGTCGACCAACTCCCGGCGACCCTCAAGCGCCCTCCCGAGGGTCACCTCGTCGGCATACTCGAGGTCGCCGCCGGTCGGAAGCCCGCGCGCCACTTGGGTCACCTTCACCGGGAGCGGCTTGAGCAGGCTCGCCAGGTACAAGGCGGTGGCATCGCCTTCGATGTTCGGGTTGGTGCAGAGGATCACCTCGCGGATCTGCTCCGCCTCGAGGCGTGCAAGGAACTCGCGGATCCGAAGCTTGTCAGGTCCGATCCCGTCGATCGGGCTGATCGCTCCTTGAAGCACGTGGTAGCGGCCGTGAAATTCCCGGACCTTCTCGATCGCCACGACGTCCCGGGGCTCCTCGACCACGCAAACCACCGTCGGGTCACGCCGTGGATCCCTGCAGATCTCGCACTCGATGGTCCCGTCCTCGGCGCCAGGGACCGAATCGCCGCGCTGCGCTGTCGCTTCGGCAATGTTGAAGCAGCGCCGGCACCAGGACACCCTTTCCTTCACTATCTCGATGGCCCGGGAGAGGCGCAGGGCATCGTCCGGTGACAGCTTCAGCAGATGGAAGGCGATGCGCTGCGCTGATTTGGGGCCCACGCCCGGCAACCGACCAAGCTCGTCGATGAGATCCTGGACTGCGGCTGCATACATCGGGGGACCGAGACTACTTGCCGCTCTGCCCGACTGCGGGGTTATCCGCGACGATGTCCCGGACTGCCATCCCGCTCGGGGCTACAGGCCGAGCAGGCCTTTCGGGTCCGCCGGACCCTCACCGGGCGAGCCGCCTTCTTGACCGCCGAACAAGCCGCCAAGGCCTCCGGTTATGCCACCGAGAGCTTCAGAGGTTAGGGCGTGCGCCTTTTCCAGGGCGTCGCGTGCGGCAGCGAGGACCAGGTCCTCGAGCATCTGTACGTCGTCGGGGTCCACGACCGCCGGATCGATGGTTACGGACTGGAACTCGAGCCCTCCCGTTAGGGTGATCCGTACTGCACCCCCGCCGGCGCTGCCTTCGACCGTCGTTTCGGCGGCCTCCTGCTGGGCCTGTCGCAGGTTCTCCTGGACCTGTCCTAGTTGAGAGAGTAGAGAACCGAAGTCGGGAAGCCCGCCTTCCTTATCAGGTGTGCCGCTCATCAGGTCGCATCCTCCAATCAGCAGCCGGGCGGGCGGTGCCCGCTGCTCTCGCAAGTCATGGGGTTACCTCCTCGGCACCGGGAAACGCTTCCATCAACCGCTGCTCCGGGGTAAGAGCTGCATCGGGGGCGTCTCGCAGCTCGTCAATGTCGAGACCCTCAAGGCCCTCCGGCTCGCCTTCATACCCCTGCATGATCAGCTCGCCGCCCGTGGCCCCGCTTCCGCCGGCGTTGCCGAACGATTCGCCCCGCGGTCGTCCGTCGACGCCCGGGCCGCGAGCCGGTGACAACGACGAGTCCAGCACCAGCGTCAACGGCACGGGACGACCGAAATGCGTGGCCAAGGCCGCCTCCACCTCCGAGCGGAGCGGCTCGGCTCTCGTCAGTAATCCCTGGTCGGGCACCGCGTAGACGGCCCGGCCATCCTCAACAGCGAGAAAACGCCCAGACGACAGGTACACCTTCACACCGGGCCTCAGGCCTGGAAGGATCCGGTCGCCCCATGCCAGGGTGAGATCCTCTCGGCTCGGGAGTTCGCCGGCGTCGCCGGCCGGCGCCGACGACGCAGCGGATT
>CAZCCS010000547.1:0-1892 GCA_964497005.1 uncultured Acidimicrobiaceae bacterium
CGGCGACTTCCTCGATGCGACCGAGGCGCTCTTCCGCTGAGCTACAGGCCCGGAGACATGCTAGCGGTAGCGGGAAACCACACCGATGCCGGGGCTAACTTCGGCGCGCTCTCATTCCTCTGCGGCCCGGCGTTCCAGCGCTTCTTGTAGCCGGAGCTGAAGGATGGTGGTGGTGACGTCGCTGCGGGTCCGTTCGAGAACGGCCCTCAACGCGTCGGCGGTCCGGCGGAGTCCACCGGTCACCGCGTCGGGATAGTCAACTCCGACGAGAGCTTCGTATACGTCTTCCATGGTGGCGAGCAGTTGCTCGGCGGTCGAGGTCTCCCCGCCGCGGAGGCGGTCCAGCAGGTGGCGTCGAAGCTCCGATGCCGCTTCGGCGAGCCCGTTGAGCCACGCCGGCAGCCCGACGCCGAGTTCGATGTAACTGGGAAGCGGGCCGCCGTCAACAAGAACCTTGGTCAGCACCGCTTCGGTGTATTCCTTTTCGGCGTCGTGGAGAAAACCGGCGTAGGTGATCGCCGGGTAGGGCTCCAGCACCTGCTGGGCCTCGCGCAGGGCGGCCTCGCAATCGGCCAGCAGCGCCGAGTAACGCTCCGGCAGTTGGTGGTGAACAGCCCGGATGGCACTTCCCGCCGCCCGGATGGTCCGCCGGCAAGCCGCCAAGCCGGATTCCCGGGCAGAGTTGACGCCGTCGAGATCCAGCCGAGCCGACGCGACCAGACCGGCCAGATCGGGCCGGCCCGAGCCGCCGCTGCCTGCCGGACCGACTGATGTGTTCAGGTCAGTTGGCGGCGCGGCGCAGGTCCAGGTCGCCGTAGCCGCTGACACCGAGGTCGTAGGAGGGCCTCGGCCGCGAGCGCGGAGCCTGCGGCATGAAGGTGAGCTTCAACTCCCGCTCGGCCGCCATGTTGCGCATACGGATCAGCAAGGCCACGTAAGCGGTCAGCACCAGGTCGAAGAACACCTGCACCGACCACATCGCCGACACCCCGGACAGCACAGCGAGCATCAGCGACCCGAAAACTCCTGCCGCCAACGCAAAGAACACGTCCCTACGGCGCTTTTGCGAACGGCGCCGGCGCATGATCGACTCGCCGCTCGGGCGCCGTGCGACGGCGGGCGCGGGAGCCGAGGCGACCCGGGTCGAGGGGCCGATGCGCTGTCCGCGTATCGGAGCGCCTGGGCGGTACGGGGGGATGGTCGAACGGCCGGCGACGGGACCGCTGCGGAGACGGTTTGCGGGAGCCACGGTCGATGGGGCGGCGCGCTCAAGCACGGAGAGATGGAGACGGAACGTCCCGACCGAATCGGACAAGGTGCCCTCGGTCCGTGAGCGTAGCCACGAGACCAGGAGGACCCCCCAGATTATGGCCAGGACTAACAGAACCACCGTAGTCAAGACTCCTTGGCCTACTTTCTGTGTCAGGGACCGTAGGTCATCACGCGCCAGGAGTGGTGGATACCCTCCGGAGGTCGCTCAGACCGCTGGTCCGGCCGGTACGGGGACGCAACGATGGAACGTTGTTCAGCAAACGTTCAGGAAAGCCTAACCGGCGGTCGGCAACCCCGCCAGGCCAGATCCCAAACTTCGCGCCTGACCAGCCCGTTTTAACTAGTTACCAGGGCTTCTACGCGAGCGGATCGGCCGGGTCGGAGGAGTCGCTGGTCGGGTCGAAGCGCAGGACCGGGTTGGCGGCGGTATTCACCAGCGGATTGCTGAGAGGATCGCCGAGGTCGTCGGTCGGGCGGCGCCAGTGGCCGCTTCGACCCCCCGTCTTCTCCCACAAAGCCAGGTCACCGATGACCATGGACCGGTCCGCCGACTTGCACATGTCGTAGATGGTCAGCGCCGCGATGGCGCAAGCGGTCATCGCCTCCATCTCCACGCCGGT
>CAZCCS010000548.1:0-1878 GCA_964497005.1 uncultured Acidimicrobiaceae bacterium
GACAAAGCCAAAATATGACGAGATCGTGCGCGGGCCGGATGCACGAAACCGGTCCGGCAAAGCCAACCGGAACGAACTGCACTATGCGCTGTTCGAGTTGTCGCGAATCCCATGCTCCACGCAGTTGGATCCAGTTATTAGAGAGATACGACCGCCGGTCCGCTGAATGTAGGCGCGGAGGACCGCACGTGAGATTGTTCAGTCGCGAGTCACGTCCCGGAGAGCGTCGACGGTCGGCAGTGCAGCAGCACTCTCTCCGGATGGTTGAGCGCGAACGTGATTCCGGAGGTCAAGCGCGCGCAGTCAGCTGAGTCCTCCGCGACATCCTCCAGCTCAAGCGTGAAATGCGCCAGCCGACCTTCAGGACCGAGGTCCAGATCAATCAGACGCGTGGAGTTGACGCGAAGGTAGTGTCACCAGGGGTGTGTAAAAGTCGAGCGGTGGGCTGTTGACAAGGACGGCCACCGCGTGGTTCCCATCGAGATCGTCCAAATCCAAGATGGGAGAACCGAAGCAGTGGCCGACAAGGTGAGCATGGCATTGGCCGAGCTGGTGCGCAAGGCCGAGGCGAACGGTGACGTTGATTTTCTCAAGGAGGGCGTGCGCGTTCTGAGTCAGGCGCTCATGGAAGTCGAAGTCGCCCAGCACATCGGGGCTGAGCGCTACGAACGGAGCGGGGAGCGGAGTGGCCAACGCAACGGCTATCGCGACCGCACCTGGGACACGCGTGTTGGCTCGCTGGAACTGAAGGTGCCGAGGGTGCGGGACGGCAGCTACTTTCCGAGCCTGCTGGAGCCGCGCAAGCGGGCTGAGCGCGCGCTGGTGGCGGTGGTACGAGAAGCGTACGTGCAGGGCGTCAGCACGCGGCGAGTAGACGACCTGGTCAAGGCTCTCGGGTTGGACGGTATTAGCCGCTCTCAGGTGTCTCGGCTGTGCGAAGAACTGGATGGCGAGGTTGAGCGTTTCCGTCAGCGCAAGCTGGACGGCCCGTTTCCTTATGTTTGGCTCGACGCGACGTTTGTCAAAGTGAGGCAGGATCATCGGGTGGTGTCGATGGCGATCGTTATTGCCATTGGTGTCAACGACAGCGGTCAGCGCGAAGTGTTGGGGTTGGACGTCGGTCCGAGCGAGGACGGCGCCTTTTGGCATGCGTTCCTGCGTAGCCTGGTCAGCCGCGGCCTGAGCGGCGTCAAGCTGGTCACCAGTGACGCGCACGAGGGGCTGAAGGGTGCCATCGCTGCGGTGCTCCAGGGCGCCAGCTGGCAACGCTGCAGAACCCATTTCATGCGCAATGCGTTGGCACTGGTGCCCAAGGGCGCCCAGCAGATGGTCGCGGCCACCATCCGCACGGTGTTCGTCCAGCCTGACCAGCAGGCCGCGCGCGAGCAATGGCGACGTGTCGCCGACAGCTTCCGCGGTCGCTTTCCCAAACTCGCCCACCTGCTCGATGAAGCTGAGCCTGACGTGCTGGCATATCTGGCGTTTCCAACCGAGCATTGGCGGCAGATCTGGTCGAATAACCCGCTCGAGCGTCTGAACCGCGAGGTCAAGCGCCGCACGGATGTCGTCGGCATCTTCCCAACCGAATCGTCGATTGTGCGCCTGGTTGGCGCGGTCCTCGCCGAACAGCACGACGAATGGCAGGTGAGTCGGCGTTACTTCAGCGCCGAGTCCCTGGCAAAACTCAACGACTCGGAGGAGGTGATGCCGCTGCCGCTGCTCGCGGCGAGTTGACAGACGACTGGGGAAATGACGGCCTGCTCACGCATGCCGTGGACAAGCCTTCGGCTTGCCCACATTCCCCCAGTTACCGGAGTTACTACGACGACGAGGTCGATTCGGAATCAAGCACATTTACACACTTGACGTGACTCATAC
>CAZCCS010000549.1:0-1878 GCA_964497005.1 uncultured Acidimicrobiaceae bacterium
GCGCAGGTTGATGATCTCTGGGTGACAGCAAATTTCAAAGAGACGCAATTGCGTTACCTGCGGATCGGCCAGCCAGTCGAGGCCCTCAAGTCATACGGGGCGTGCGGAAAACCGACCGAGGTCGCCGAGCGCCTTAACCAGTGGGTCGATGCGGGCGCCGAGCTGCTCTACCTGCAGGTGCTCGACATGACCGATCTGGAACAGATCCGGCTGCTGGCTCGCGAGGTCGCACCGCTTTTGCCCTGAATCTTCTGCCCTGAGCGACGGCGACGGCAGCCGCTACCGTTCATTCGTGGACCTTGACGGCCTCGACCCGAACCGCATTCCGCGTCACGTCGCGTGCGTCATGGACGGGAATGGTCGCTGGGCCACCAAGCAGGGGCTTCCTCGTACGGAAGGGCACCGGGCCGGGGAGGATGCTCTCTTCGACGCCACTTGCGGGGCGGTGGAACTCGGGGTGGAGTTCTTCACCGTCTACGCGTTCTCAACCGAAAACTGGCGGCGGCCTCAGGACGAGGTTCGCTTCCTTATCAACGTCATCGCCGACCAGCTGCTGACCCGCCGCCGGGACGAACTGCACCGGATGGGGGTGCGCATCCGCTTCATCGGCCGCCGCGATTGGAGGGTGCCCCGCTGGGTGTTGAAGCGGATGGACGAGGCCGCCGAGCTGACCCGGCGCAACCGCGCCCTGACCCTCACTGTCGCTTTCAACTACGGCGGTAGGGCAGAGCTAGTCGACGCGGTCAAGGCGATAGTTGCCGAAGGAGTGGCGCCTTCCAAGGTCGATGAGCGGCTGATCCGCCGGCACCTGTATGCGCCCGACATACCGGACCCGGATCTGGTGATTCGCACATCCGGCGAGTACCGGGTGTCCAACTTTCTTCTGTGGGAGCTCGCGTACAGCGAGCTGGTGTTCACCGATGTCCTTTGGCCGGATTTCCGCCGTGAGAACCTGACCGAAGCGGTGCGAGAGTTCCAAGCGAGGGACCGTCGGTACGGCACGACCGGCGAGCGGCGCGAAGACGGAATCCCGAGCTAGACCGGCGATGACCCTCTATCGGGACGAAGGAGTGGTGTTGCGCACCTACCGGCTCGGAGAGGCCGACCGGATCATCGTCCTGCTCACCCGGGGCCGCGGCAAGGTTCGGGCCGTCGCCAAGGGGATCCGCAAGACCAAGAGCAAGTTCGGGGCGCGGCTCGAGCCCGCCGGTCACGTGAGCCTGCTCATGTACGAAGGCCGGGAACTCGACATCGTCAACCAGGCGGAAACGGTCGATCACTACCGCGCCCTCAGAGAGAACCTCGAGCGGATGACCGACGTCATGGCGCTGCTCGAAGCGGTCGACCAGGTGGCCCAGGAGGGAGAACCGAACGCCGCCCTGTTCCGCATGCTCACCGGAGCTCTCCGGACGTTGGGCGAGGCCGAGCAACGGCCGGCGCTCCTCGTCGCCGCCTTCTACTGGAAGCTGCTCGCCCTGGAAGGGGTCTCGCCGGTCATCGACGACTGCGTGGAGTGCGCAGCCGAAGGGTCGCCCAGCGCCGGCGCGGAGTTGGTCGGGTTCGACTTCGCCGCCGGCGGTGCTCTATGCCGGCGGCACCGGCGTGGGCCGGCGGTCGACCCGGAGGCGTTGTCCCTGATTCAGAGGATCCTTGGCGGCGGGCTCGCCGGCGTCCTCGCAGAGCCGTCCGGGCCGGCGGCGGCGACAGTGTCCGGTTTGGCCACAACCGCGCTCGAAGCCCACCTCGAGCGCCGCTTGCGGGCCGTCCACCTGCTCGGGCACTGACTGCTCAGCCATGGGCCTGCTCAGCCACGGACGTGGCGGTAGGCGCAGGCGCACAGGTCGCACCTTCGCCGGCATGCCGGCCTTAGATTTTCCC
>CAZCCS010000550.1:0-1875 GCA_964497005.1 uncultured Acidimicrobiaceae bacterium
GGGCACGCTTTTCCTGAGCGAACCAGGTGAGGCCGTCTCCGAGCAGCCCCCGCCATGAAACATAGTCGTGTCCACCCGTGTACTCAACGTAGCGAACCGGATAGCCCTGTGCCTCTAATGCATCGCACAGGTGGCGGTTGGACGCTCGCTGTGAGTCAGGTTCCAGCGAACCGACATTCAGGTAGAAGCGCAATGGCAGGCGGGGACGCGCGACGACTTGCCGCGTCACCCACCCAAGTTCGCCTTTGTCCTCCGGCGTCCACCAGAAGGACCCCGATTGGCTCAGCACGTTGCCGAAGAGGTCGGGCCGCGTGAGGGCGGCGACCGCGGCTGCGAGCCCGCCCAAGCTCACCCCTCCGACCGTGGTCCGGTCCGATCTGGTCGTCACGTGAAAGTGCTCCCTGATCCAAGGGATGAGCTCGCTACTGAGGTATGTGACAAAAGGTGGGTAACCCGACAAATCCCGCATGCGCGCCTCAATTGTCGGGCTTTCCAACAGCACGGCGACCATTGGTGGGATCGCGCCCTCGAAGAGGAGATTGTCCAAGGTCGTCGGGGTCGGGATCACGTCGAGGTGATCCCGACCATCGAAGAGGAGGAGCAGTTCGTACGGCTCACTGGCGACGGTATAGCCCGGCGGCGTGTAGACCCACACCCGATACGCCCCATCGAGATTCTTGCTCTCGACGCGGTCCAACTCCACCTTTCCCGAAGGCACGCCCGGCCGAGGCTCGACCCAAGGATGAGGCGGAGCGGCGGGCAGCTCGATGATGGATTCCACGCGGTCGGCGCTGTTGGGGTCGTCGGCATCCTTAGGATGGACCAACCGGCGCGGGTTGAGGGGATCCGCGATCCAGTGAACGGTTCTCCTCCGCCACTCCGCGTAGCTTGTGATCGTGTCCAGTGACGTGAGAGGATCGTTGGGGGCAATCTGGTAGGTGGTCCGAAGATCGTTCGGAGCTTCCAAGGTGAGGTAACAGATGTTCGTGCTCATTAGTTTCGTCATCTGGTGACCGACGAGGTCCGCTCCCGCCAGTCCCCCGGCGACAACCACATTTATAGTGTCGGCGGTGTCGCGCCACAGCAACGTCATCAGAACGGTCCGGCCTTCACCGTCTTTGGCTTCGACCAGTGGTGTTCCGTGAGCCGCGATCTCGTCCCAAAATAGCTCCAGCGCCGCCGTATTTCCGGTCACCAACTGTGCCTCCAGCCTAGCGAGACGGGGACTGGCAAGTCCTTCAGATCGAATCATCTGCGGCTCCCCACTAAACGTCGATTGTGTCCATGGATCAGTACAGCGGCACGAGGTCGACGTTGGCCGCTCGACCTCCCAATTCTGGATACCAGGCTTGCGGTCAGTGGATCAGAATTGTCACCCATGGCAGACTAGCTTACCGGTTCACCGGCCCCGTGGACAGGTCTCGAATTCCTGTGGAGGCGGAAAACCGGAGATCTTGCTGGACCGTTTTTCACTTCCCGGATCGGGTGTGGTCGACGAACTCCTCATTCGGGACGTGTCTGGGAGGCTTGCCGTCGTGTCCACCGTCCTGATTCGTCCACTCCAATCGCACGAAGAACTGGGCGCGGCGTGGGACGTGGTCGGCGCTCAATTCGAGCCGCGTCTGACGCGCCAGGACTTTCGTCTCGCCGACCTCGTCGCGCACTTCGACCAGGATCGCTCCATGATGCTCGTGGCCGACGCCGACGGTCGGTTACTCGGTGGTGCGTTCGCCTTTCGAACGAGCCCCCAAGGCGCGACTTTGCGGATGATCGGCCTGCGCGAAGACGCCCGGGGCATAGGGCTGGGACGACAACTGGTCAAGGCAGTCGAGGACGCGGCGGCTCGCCTCGGGGTGGAGTCGATCAGTCTTGGGG
>CAZCCS010000551.1:0-1863 GCA_964497005.1 uncultured Acidimicrobiaceae bacterium
AAACCCCTCCGTAGGGCGGTCGAAACCACCTGGGTCGAACTTCGGTCACCTGCTCGATTGTCTCGCTCGCCCTGCGGACGTCCCACACGGTCCATGGGGCAGGTCGAATCAGGTGGCTGCTGTGACTGTCGCCGTGAACCGCGACTTCGTGCCCCCGCAGGACTACCTCTCGTGCCAGGCCAGGCGAGCGACGTACCTGCGAACCGAGGAAGAAGAACGTTGCCCTCCACCCCAGGCGGTCGAGCGCGTCGAGAATGGGCGGGGTCGAAACCGGGTCCGGACCATCATCGAACGTCAAGGCGACGTGGTCGGGCCGGCCAACCCCGGCTAGGCGAGGGAGCAAGAGCGAGCGCGCTGAGCGCCACGCAACCACGCCCGGCAAGGTGTGCAGGAACATCGCTCCGCCGGCTGCCCCGGCCAGACCGGCGGCTGCCGTTGCCGCTTTCGAAGTCCTCATGCGGGTGTGCCGGAGCGCCGGCGGGCGCCGGCGGGGACCATGTCAGCGACCAGCTGGGCAGGGTCGCCGGCGAAGATCTTCGCTCCAGCGGAGACCTGTGCCGTCCGGGCGGGGCCGTGCACCGTCAGCGCGTCCAGGAGGACGACGAGCTCAGCGGCATCGCGCGCGACCTTGACGACGCCGGCGTCGGACATCGCTGCTGAGTTCTCTCTCCCGTGCCCGGGAATCGGCCTGTAGCTCACCACTGGAACGCCGGCGCGCATCGCCTCGAAACCCGTCAGGCCCCCCGCATTCTCGACGATCGCGTCGCACGCCGCCACGACCGCCGGCATGTCGTCCGTCCATCCGATGACTACGGCGCGTATACCTCGTCGTGCCACGACCCGTTCGAGTCGCCTTCTGAGCCGGCGGTCGGTACCGCAGGCGACCACTGGGACGAAGCGTCCACCCGAGGCGACCGTTCTGACAGTCTCCTCGACAGCGCCGACCCCCCAGGATCCGGCCGCGATCAACACCACGGGTTCGACCCACTCAATGCCGAGGCGAGCGCGAGCCTCGGTCCTAGGAGGGAGGCGGTCAGCCCGGAAGTCATCGGATACCGCCGGTCCGCAGGCGGTCGACGGTCTACCGGATCTGGAGGCGGCGGATGCGGCCGGGATCTCGTGGACGGCCAGGTTCAGATCGACACCGGGATGGACCCAAAGGGGGTGCACGCCGAAATCGGTGATGAAATTGACGACCGGAACCGAAAGTTTCCCAGTCCTCTTGAGCTCACCTAGCGCGAGGGTTGCAAGCGGGTAAGTGGAGACGACGACCAGGGGATCGGCGTCACCGATCCAGTCCAGCAAGGTGCTTCCCGTGAGCATCGCCACGAAACGGGCTAGTGGAGCTCTCAGGCCGGGAGCCTTGAACCACATTCGGTAGGTGGTCTCATAAGTACGGGGGAAGTAGCGCAGCTGTAGCCCGTACGAGCGGCGGAGAGCCGGACCGATTCTCAACGGACCGGATTCAAGGAAGTCCCGAAGCGCGGTCGTGTAGCCCATCGCCTGGAGGCGTTGAGAAATCTCTCTAGCGGCTCCGTCGTGCCCTGCGCCCATGCTCGCCGAAAGCAGGAAGATCTGGGCTCGCGTGCTGTTTGCCTGGAACCGGCGGGCGTACGCATCCAGTTGTCGCCGGGGGATGCGCACGGATCCCGAGAGTAGCGTCGCCACTCCACGGTAACCCCCCGCCCCACGGCGGTATGTTGGCCCCCGAGGCATGCCGTCGGGGCGGCCATTCCAGTCGACGGGGGATCCATGTACGTACCGTTGGTCATCGCCGACTTCTTGAACAGGGCGGCGACCGTCTACCCCGAGCGCATCGCGGTCATCGACGAACCCGAGACGCCCGGCTCGCTGGGCTCGATC
>CAZCCS010000552.1:0-1856 GCA_964497005.1 uncultured Acidimicrobiaceae bacterium
CATCTCCTCGAGCGCCCGACCGTGCGTGTCGGGCGCTGCGGCCCACGCGGGCGGGACGCTCGACCGCACGGGGACGCCGTTGATGCGCTCCATCACGTAGAACGGGGCCCCGAAGACGTCGGGCTCACTGCAGGATACGACCGGACGGGCGATGGGCACCGATTGGTCTTTGATGGCGTCGAGAATCCGGAACTCGCGCAGCACGTCGTGGGCGGTGGAGGAACTGGCATGTCGTGGCGCGCGGCGGAGCACCCAGCGGCTGTCGCCTCGGTCCACCGCGAAGATTTCGCACGAGCCGCCGCCGGGCATCGGGCTCACCTCGATGGCGAGTTTGTCACCGAGCGCGCTGTCCAAGAACCGCTCGAGGGGCTGGAGATCCACCGGCTACGCACCCACTCCGGCGGCCGCCCGCAGCTGCTCCCATTTGGCCTCGGCGGCCGGGCGCCGGCTCGGGATGTGCTCGGAAGGCCACCCCGTCACCGGCTTGTAGCCCTTCAGGATGGTTCGGGCGAGCACCGACTTGTGCAACTCGTCGGGACCGTCGCCGATGGGCCCGAACCGGGTTGAGCGGTACCACCCCTCGACCGGCAGGTCGCTCGAGTAGCCGAGAGCTCCGCAAACCTGAATCGTGCGGTCGAGGACCGCCAGCACGACCTTGGATACGTGGGCTTTGATCATCCCAAGGTCGGCTCGCACCGCATCTGCTCCGTAGCGGTCCATCTTCCAGGCCGTCTGGAACGTCAGAAGGCGGGCGGCCTGGATCTCCATGTGGGAGAGAGCCACGTAGTCCTGAACCATCTGGTGCTGGGCGAGGAGCCGCCCGTGCGACTCGCGCGACACCGCCCGCTCGCAAAGAATGTCGAGCGCCCTTTGCGCTTGGCCCAGCCACCGCATGGCGTGGTGTATGCGGCCTCCGCCGAGTCGTTGTTGGGCGAGGACAAAGCCGTCGCCCGGTCTGCCAATGAGATGGTCATCCGATACTCGGCAGTCGCGAAACACGATCTCGGCGTGGTTGCCGTACTGACCGTATTCAACCTCGGGATGAGCCATTGTCCCGATGTCGCGGACGATCTCCATCCCGGGGGTCCCGGTGGGAACGACGAACACCGACGCGTGATGGTGGGGACGCCCTTCGGGGTTGGACTCGGCAACCACCAGAATGATGTCCGCGACAGAGGCGTTGGTGATGAACCACTTGTGGCCGTTGATGACCCACTCGTCGCCGTCTTTCACCGCGGTCGTCCCGATCACGGTCGGATCGGCGCCGGCGTGGAACGGCTCGGTCAGGGCGAAGGCGCTGGAGATCTCGCCCCGGAAGTTGGGCCACAGCCAGCGTTCCTTTTGCGGCTCGGTGGCACCGTGGGCGAGGAGCTCCATGTTGCCGCTGTCGGGTGCCTGCACCCCGAAGACGGTCATCGAGATCATGCACCTGCCGATGATCTCCGACATGAGGGCAAGCTTGAGTTGTCCGAATCCCGGACCGCCGAGCTTCGGGTCCAGGAACGCTCCCCAAAGTCCCTGGGCGCGGACCTGCTCCTGCAGGTAGCGCTTGACCTGGGTCCACTCCGACTGGGGGATCTCATCGAGGATCGGCTCCAGCGGGATGATCTCCGCGTCAACAAACCAGCGCATCCAATCGAGCTTCCCCGCGAACTCTGGATCGGTCTCGAAATCCCAGGCCAGTGCCGGCCCCCCTCCTACATGACGATGACGGCGAGATTACACCGTAATCCGGTGGCGGGCCACCACGTGGTGGGGTGAGGGCCCGCGACGTGCCCTACGAGGCCGGCGCGGCGATCATCGCCTGGTGGAACAATCTGGGGATGCCATTGGATCCCATTCGGATCGGTTGCCTC
>CAZCCS010000553.1:0-1841 GCA_964497005.1 uncultured Acidimicrobiaceae bacterium
CCTGGTTCCCATTGAATTCCGTAAACCACAGGGTGCCATCGGGCCCGGCCGTGATGCCCTGCGGCTCGCAGCCAAAGGAGGTCCCACAGCTCGTGGGCAGGGGGAACTCCCCCGTCACCAGGCCCGCGGTGGTGATGCGCCCGATCTTGTTCGCCTGGAACTCGGCGAACCACAGGTTGCCATCCGGCCCGGCCGTGATGCCCATAGGCTCAGGCGTGGAAAGGGGGAACTCGGTGATGTTGCCCTTGGTGGTGATGCGCCCGATGAACCCAGAGGACTCAGTGACCCACAGGTTGCCATCCGGCCCGGCCGTGATGAATTCAGGCCCGCCCGAGGGGACGGGGAATTCGGTGATAGTGCCCGCTGTGGCCCAGGCGGGGGCACTGCTCAGGCTCAGCAGGCCGACACAGGCGATCAGGGCGGTGAGAAAGGCGGCCAGACGAGGCCGCAAACCAGAGATAGTCATGCGTGTTTCTCCTTTGCGTGTCGTGCGGCTCCTGGGTGTCACATACACAGGTCCTCCACCTTGCAACAGGGGAGTGCGTAGGCTGCCTACCGTGCCAGGAACGCCTCGCCAGGGGCGGTTTTCGTCCAGCCGCCCGGCCTGGGCGGGGCGCGAAGCCAGCACGGGATGCGCCCGTGTTGCTCTGCTCTCTCTCCTGGCCTCCTTTCTCGCACACTCGTGCGCTCTGCCCTCTTTGTGACCAAGCTCCTGGAGCACGGTCTGCGGGTATGCCAGACTGTGCGCAGCAACGAAGGTACCAATGGGGTAGGGGCTTCTCACCCCAACCTCGTATGCGGCACCACACCGGCTCACCTGGCGGAAACGAGCGAAGCGAACCGGGCGTGGGTGTGCCAGGGTGTGTACCACTCGGCGAGGGCCTGGGCGTTCTCGTTGTCATCCTGCCCGTCGGCTTCGTGCGCCCCTGCCTGTTTTGGAGCGGCGTCGCCGTGAAGTCCGCACGAGCGAAATACACCTTCCCACATCAGCCTATACGTAAGCAGGTTACACCTTTTCCTCATCTCAGGTGGGCTGCGCCGCTCGCGTGCTTATGAGCATGCGAAGGGGGCAGTCTGCTGGTCTTACAAGCACGATTGCTCTCCAGGATGAATAGCTTTTCCTCATCTACACGAAAGCCGTTGGAGCAACAGGGCGAATCGACTGGTGTGGATGAAGATGGGAAAGGAGTACCCGCCTCCACACGTTTGCCTGGGGACCACTCACCATGCAGCAATGCCAAAAACACTACGGAATCCATTTAGCCCTTTTTCTGCATCTCCTTCTGTCACGATATCGCAGGCATCCAGATGCTGAGCCAAACACGAAGAGGCAAAGATGTAATCAATCCGCAAGGCGTGGTATGCCGTCGGAGCGGTGTAGCCCGATGTCCCTGGGTGTAATGCCTGATAGGCCTATTAGGCCCGCCGACAAAATGGACAACGTTAAGCCCAGGCTGTAAATGAAAAAAGATCATGAAGAGATAAAAGATGCGACTAAAGGCTGCTCAGGAACTGTTCGGGGTAGGTGAGAAAAGATGAAGCCCTCCTCTTAGCTGGCTTGCGAAGCTGATTGAATGCTTAACGTTGTCCATTTTATCGACTGGCCTAATAGGCCATCATCCTCCTGAAAAACGGGAGCGCTTTGCTTGCATCTTTTCCAGGAGTATATCACCGAGCATCGATTGAAGCAGTAAGCAGGCATTGTTCCCCAAATCCGAGGGAGAACCCTGATTACACTGCCAAAAACAACTTGTTACCATAGTCAATCCTTCCATCTCTTCATTAGATCGGCCCTTTTTGTCTCCTGATCAGCAGTTTCCTCTCCAAGGTCGCAGGCGCCG
>CAZCCS010000554.1:0-1829 GCA_964497005.1 uncultured Acidimicrobiaceae bacterium
TTCGACCGGCGAGGTCCTGGCAGCGGTCAGCACGCCGGTCAGCGGCCAGTTCGACGCAGCATTGCAGGGCCGGTACCCGCCGGGGTCGACCTTCAAGGTGATCACCGCGTCGGCGCTCATCGAGGCAGGCCTCACCCCATCGTCGCCGGCGAGCTGCCCGCCGAACGTCACGGTGGACGGGAAGCCGTTCCACAACGCCGAAGGCGACTCACCCGCCGCCACAGTCCGCGCCGCCTTCGCCGAGTCGTGCAACACTGCCTTCATCAACCTCGCGGTCGACCATCTGCAGGCGGCGAGCCTCCCGACGGTGGCCTCCCAGTTCGGACTAGGCAGCACCATACGGCCCGGGCTGGCGGCGTTCGGGGGGTCGGTCCCGCCTCCCGGCGACAAGGCAGCGCTGGCGGCGACGGCGATCGGACAGGCCGGCGTGGTGGTCTCGCCGCTCGACATGGCCACGATCGCTGCGGCGGTCGACACCGGTTCGGTGAGAGCGCCCCGGTTAATCGCCGGCGCCGAGGACGACAGCGCCGCCTCCAAACCGCTTCCGGCGGACGTCGTGGCGGACCTGCAGTCGATGATGGCCGACGTGGTCACCACCGGCACCGCGGCGGGGACGGGGTTGCCGGCGGGCACTCACGCCAAGACCGGAACGGCGGAGTACGGCACCGGGACGCCCCAGCCGACCGACGCCTGGCTGGTGGGATATCGCGGCGACATCGCGTTCGCCATGGTGCTGCAGGGGACCGGGAACGGGGGGCCTACGGACGGGCCGGTGGTGGCTCGTTTTCTGAAGGCTCTTGGCTGAGAGGGTCGCACCTGCAGAGGCCCAGTCGGAGGGTGATCGGGTCGGGTCCGCGTCCGCACCTTTAGCGGGTCCGTTCGGTCGGTGGCCACGATGGGCGCCCGACGCGCTCGCTGTAGCCGCCTACGTCGGGATCGGTTTCATCCTGTTCTGGCCGGTGTGGAGCGCGGGCGCCGCCACCCACATGCAGGTCGGAGGCGACCAGTGGCGCAACGTCTGGTTCGCGCAGTGGACGGTCGACGCGATAGGTCACGCCCACAACCCCCTTTATTCGAACGCCGCCAACTACCCCGGAGGCGTCAACGTCCTGATCAACGCGGGTGCGCCGTTCATCAGCGTGCTGTTCAGCCCGGTGACCGCGGTCTGGGGTCCGATGGCGACGTTCAACATCGCGTCGACCCTGGCTCTGCCCCTATCGGCGACCGCGGCCTACGTCCTGCTGCGGCGCATGGTTTCGTGGAAGCCCGCGGCCTTCCTCGGCGGGTTGCTCTACGGGTTCTGCCCGCAGGAGGTGGTACACGGCGTCGGGGGCCACGTCAACATTGCGTTCACTCCTTTCATCCCGCTCATCGTCCTCCTGATCTACGAGGCGGTCGTCGTGCAGCGGTGGCGGTACTGGGTTGTCGGCGTCCTGCTGGCTCTTGTTGTGACCGCGCAGTTCTTCGTGTCGAGCGAGCTGCTGTTCGAGACCGTCCTCGTCGCCGCGATCGCGCTCGTAATCGGGGCTTTGTTGTGGCGGGACCAGGTTGCGCGGGTCGCTCCCTACGCGCTTAGGGCACTGGGGACCGGGGTTGTCGCTGCGGCGGTTCTGTTGGCGTGGCCGGTGTGGTTTCTGGCCAAGGGGCCTGCGCACGTGTCCGGCCCGGTGCAGCTTGCGGCGCAGGCGTACCGGGCGAACCTGTTGTCACCGGTGGTGCCCGACAGGCTGCAGCTGATCAACGTTTCCGGCCTGCGCGCGACCGCTGACCACTTCGCGAGCAGCACCATCGAGAACGGTTCCTACCTCGGTTTGCCCCTCATCATCCTT
>CAZCCS010000555.1:0-1821 GCA_964497005.1 uncultured Acidimicrobiaceae bacterium
CTGCTGCTTCGACGATGTCTGTCGGGTCTGCGAGTCGCCCGGCGCCGAAGTCGCCGCCGGCCAGGCGCCCGGACGCCGGCTCGACGATGTGAACGCCGCGCCGGCGAAGCGTGGCGATGTTCTCCTCGACCGCCGGGTGCTCCCACATCTCGGTGTGCATCGCCGGGCAGATCACCACCGGCGCCCTGGTGGCGAGCAGGGTCGCGGTCAGTAGGTCATTGGAGATGCCGGCCGCGTAAGACCCGATGAGCCGAGCGGTGGCCGGCGCCACGAGCACCAGGTCGGCCTCTTGCCCGAGCTTGGTGTGGGGTATCGGCTCGGGCTCGTCCCACAGGGAGGTGCGGACGGGCTCGGAAGCCAGAGCGGAGAAGGTGACCTCCCCGACGAACCTTGTCGCCCCCCGGGTCATGACAGGGATGACGTGAGCGCCGCCGTCGACGAGACGCCGGCACACTTCGATCGCCTTGTAGGCGGCGATTCCCCCGCAGACACCTAGAACGATCCGCCGGCCTTCGAGGGCCGGCGCCGGGAAGGCTATTGCTGGGCCTCCGCCTCCGGCTCGGCCTCAGCGGTCTCACCGGTCTCGTCGCTCGCGCGCCGGTAAACGATCTTGCCGGCGGCAACCTCCTCGAGGGCGATCGACAGCGGCTTGCGGGACACCGACGTGACCTGAGGGGGCACGATCGTGCCGAGCCCCTCACCGAGCTGGTTGAAATACGAGTTGATCTGGCGACCGCGCGACGCCGCCAGGCTCACCAAGGTGAACTTGGAGTCGACCTTGTCGAGAAGCCTCTCGATGGGAGGCTCCGTCATGGTGGGGTGACGATCCGGCATTTAGGGCTGCTCCAGGGGGGTCGGGCCGCGCTCGCGGTACATAGCGAGTATACCAGCGACCTCTCTGGCAGCCCTTTCGACGTCGTCGTTGACGACCACGTGGTCCGCGATGCGGTCCCCCAGCTCGAGCTCTTTCGCACCGACCTCGATGCGCTTGGCCACCGCATCCCGGTCGTCACCGCGGTGGCGCAGCCGCTCCTCCTGGGCCTCTCTCGACGGGGCCACAATGAAGATCAACATCGCCTCGGGGTGGCGGCGCTTTACCTGTTGCGCCCCGTCGAGCTCGATCTCGAGAAGGTAATCCCGCCCGCCCGAGTCGATGTCGCCCGATTCGCTATTGCCCGATTCGGTATTGCCTGAATCGGTGTAGGCAGGGTCGATGCTCGGCGTGCCGTAAAGGGCCCCGGTCCCGGGAAACTCGGTCCACTCCAGGAAGCCGCCTTCGTGGATCCGCTTCTCGAACGCCTCTCGGTCCACGAACACATACGACTCCTCCGGCTCGCCCGGCCGGCGCGGTCTCGTCGTCCACGATCGGGACAGCCAGAGGTCGGGCATCAACTCGAGCAGTCGCGCGACGACCGTGCCCTTCCCGACCCCACCCGGGCCGGAGATTATGAAGATCATGCTGGCGACCGCCGGACCCCGCGGGCCGATGGTGGAAGGCTCAGCTGTTGAGCCTTTCGAACAGCTTCTTCCTCTGCTGGTCTCCCAAGCCGTGAAGACGCCGGGTCTCGCTGATCCCCACCTCGTCCATCAGCCGTCGGGCTTTCACCTTGCCGAGGCCTGGCAGCGACTCGAGCACGGCGAGGACTTTCATCTTGCCCACCACCTCGTCAGCGTCAGCCTGCTGTAGGAGCTCCCGGAGGGAGAGCGAGCCCATCTTGAGCTTCTCCTTCAGCTCGGCTCGCATCCTGCGAGCAGCAGCTGCCTTCTCCAAGGCGGCCTGACGTTGGTCGGCTGACAGCGCTGGCGGCAATGGCATGCCGC
>CAZCCS010000556.1:0-1816 GCA_964497005.1 uncultured Acidimicrobiaceae bacterium
GGCCGAATACCGTGTGCCGAATACCGTGTGGTAGTGACGAATCCGTCGGTAGCCAGGCTGCGCTTTAGATCGGCGCGCGAAGAGGATGTCGCTGCGGTCGTGGCCCTCGTGGAGTCCGCCTATCGGGGCGAGGGGAGCAAGGCCGGGTGGACGACTGAGGCGGACCTAATCGACGGCCAACGGACCGACGTGGGGCAGGTCCATTCGCTGCTTGCGAGGCCGGACTCGGTGATCCTCCTGGCGGAGAGCGACGGGCACCTGCGTGGTTGCTGCCACGTCGAGCGGACCGGTTCAGACGTCGTCAAGTTCGGGATGTTCGCAGTGAGCCCTCAGGTCCAGGGAGGCGGGATCGGAAAAGCGCTTATCGCCGAGGCCTGCCGCAAGGCCACGTCGTGGGGATGTGACCGGATGGAGATGTCAGTTGTCAAGCAACGTGGGGACTTGATCGCTTGGTATCAGCGACTCGGATTCGAGCCGACAGGCGACGTCGAGCCCTTCCCCTACGGCGACGACCGTTTCGGGCGTCCACGCCGTCCCGATCTCGAATTTAGGGTGCTTGCGGGATCCTGCCATCTGAAGGACCGGTTCGGACTGACAAGGACCGTCGAATAGCGCCGACCAAAGCTCGGAGGAAGCGAGCATCTTCCGCCGTCTCGTGACGGTCGCGTCGACCGCGGGTATAGCTCCAGAGAGCGAATCTGGAGGATGATCACGTGTTCTGCCGGGCGTGTTACCGAGTGGCCAGGGGACGCGGGTATTCACGATCCCAAGCCTGGTGGTTGAGTAGATCGTGCATCGCCTCACGGGCCCATCGTGTTCGGGCCGACTCTGCGAGCGTCGACGTTCGTCTTTCCGATGATGTGAGGCGCGAGGACCACTGGGTCGTCTCCGAGGCCGAACGGATTGTCTCGGCTCACAAGCGCAACATTTAAGCCGGAGATCGCTTTACCGGAGCGGTCGGAATCTCCGCGGCGCAGTTTGATCGTTCCAGCGCGCGGCCAGGACCGCGATGTCGTCCCCCGTGTAGTGGGACTGATCGCGGTTTCGTATGACCTCTTCTACCAGGTCCGTGGTTGAAGACCATTTGCGTGTGCTGAGGCGGTCCACCAGCTGCTCGAGGCTGGTGTCGAGCGGCACGTCGCGGCGTTCGATGAGGCCGTCTGTGTACAGCAGCACGGTGTCGCCCGGATTGAGCCTGTACCGGTTGATCGGGACGGCTCCCACGTAACCGGCCCCGAGCGGGGGGGACTGTTGGGTTTCGAGTAGCTCTGCCTGGCCGTCCTCGTGGGCGACGAGCGGCGGCAGGTGGCCGGCGGATGCCCACAGCAGGTTTCCGGTTGGGTCGAGACGCACGCACACAGCGGTTGCGAAGTAGCCCATGTCGGTGGTCAGCCGGTGGACCACCGAGATGAGGTCGTCGGGGCCGCTGCGAACCATGCGCAGGGCAGCCATGGCGCTCCTGAGTTCGCCCATCTGCGCGGCCGCTTCCACCCCGTGGCCGGCAACATCGCCGACCGCAAGCGCCACGGTGCCGTCGGTCATGAGCTGGGAGTCGTACCAGTCTCCGCCGATTCGCAGGTCGGCCGTGCCCGGCACATAACGGGCTGCCAGGTCGAACCAGCTACCTACCGCTAGATCGGAAGGGAGAAGCGACGCCTGCAGCGCCTGGGAAATCTGGTTCGCCCGCTCGTGGGAAGCGGCTTCGATGATGGCGGAGGCGAGCCCGCCAGCAACCCTTCGCAGATCGCGCAGCGATCCTTCGTCGATTTGCTCGGCGGGTCCTGTGATCGCAACGCTGAGTGCGCCCAGACTGGTC
>CAZCCS010000557.1:0-1804 GCA_964497005.1 uncultured Acidimicrobiaceae bacterium
ATGCCAACGCGTGCGCCGGCTCCAAGGCCGGAATGATGCCCTCGGTTCGCGACAGCAACTGGAGAGCGTCCAAGACTTCCGAGTCGGTTGCCTTCTCGTAGGAAACGCGCTTGGTTTCGGCGAGGTAGGCATGCTCCGGGCCTATCCCCGGGTAGTCGAGTCCGGCTGAGATCGACTCCGCCTCGAGAACCTGCCCCCATTCGTCTTGAAGTATGTAGGAGCGCATCCCGTGGAGGACGCCGGGCACGCCATGGCCAATCGCAGAACCGCCGGCGGCTTCCACACCCACCATTCGGGCCGGGCCGTCGACGAAGCCGGCGAACGTGCCGGCCGCGTTGGAACCGCCACCGACGCACGCAACGACCAAGTCGGGGTCGCGCCCCAGAAGCGACAGGCACTGCGACCGTGCCTCCTCCCCGACGACACGTTGGAACTCCCGGACCATCCAGGGATACGGATGGGGTCCCATCACCGACCCGAGGCAATAGTGGGTGTCCTCGACACTCGCCACCCAGTCGCGCAGCGCCTCGTTGACGGCGTCCTTCAACGTCCGGCTGCCCGACCTGACCGGTCTCACCTCGGCGCCGAGCAGCCGCATCCGGAAGACATTCAGGGCCTGCCGCTCGGTATCCACCTCCCCCATGTAGACGACACAGTCGAGGCCGAAGAGCGCGGCGGCAGTCGCCGAAGCCACCCCGTGCTGCCCAGCACCGGTCTCCGCCACCATTCGGGACTTCCCCATCTCGAGAGTCAGCAGTCCCTGGCCGAGGACGTTGTTGATCTTGTGCGAGCCGGTGTGAGTGAGGTCTTCGCGTTTGAGGACGACCATCACCCCCAGTTCGTCCGATAACCGCCGGCACTCGGTGAGGGGTGTGGGTCTGCCGGCGTAGTCGCGCAGAAGGTCGTCGAGGCGCCGGCGAAAATCGTCGTTTGCCCATGCTGATCGGAACGCTGACTCAAGCTGCAGGCACGCCGGGACCAGCGCCTCGGGAACGAACCGGCCACCGAAGTCACCGAACCTCCCGCCAGGATCTGGCTCACCCATCCGCCCCGTCTGCGCAGGCGCCGTCATCCCTCCTCCTGCCAGTCGTAAAGACTGGCGTCGCCGTCGGTTGCGACCTCGGCTCCCTTCTCGCCCGACGCCTCGGCCGGTTTTGCCCGCGTCCGGACGAGCGGCTCGTGCTCCTTGGCCAACTCGGCCTCAGCAGCACGCGCGGCGGCAAGAAACTCCCGCATCTTTATCGGATCCTTGACTCCAGGCTCGCGCTCAACCCCGGTCGCAACGTCTACGCCCCAAGGCCGGGTCCTCGCAACAGCGGCCGCGATGTTGCCTGCGTTCAGACCGCCTGCGATCATCAGCCGCTGACCCACCGGCACTTCCGCAGCCATCGCCCAGTCGAACAGTTGACCCGATCCCGGGTTGGGGGAATCGAGCATCACCACGGTTGCTTCGTAATCGGCCGCCCGGCGTACCCGCGGGTCGCCGGCGGGGAAAGCCTGGATCACCATCGGAACACGAGACCGCAGCCACTTGGCCACCTCCGGCTTTTCGTGGCCGTGCAACTGCACTGCCTTGAGCCCGGCAAGGTGCGCGATCGAGAGGACCCTCTCCGGTGTCTCATCCCTGAACACCCCTACCGGGATGGTCTCGCGCGGAAGGCGCTTGATGATGTCTGCCGCGACCTGCGGAGCGATCTGCCTCGGCGACGGGGCGAAGATAAATCCGACCGCATCCGCACCCATCGCCACTGCCAACAGGGCGTCCTCCTCTGAAGTAGTCGCGCAGACCTTCACGAACATCAGG
>CAZCCS010000558.1:0-1779 GCA_964497005.1 uncultured Acidimicrobiaceae bacterium
GATCGTGTCACGGACAGGCTTTGCCGGCTTTGCCCACTACCTGTCCGTCCGTACAGTTATTCGTGACACGCCCCGGGGTTATGGGCGGGCCCGATGACGGGCAATCGGCTTCCCGAGGTCAACCGGATTGCCTAGAGATCATATCAGCGTAGGATGTTTATTCTGGTAGCTGTTCACCGTCCGGGATTGAAAGTTGCCGATGAGGGCGCTATACCTTCGTCATGACCAACCCGCTGCCCATCCCCGATGACCTCTGGGCCCAGGTGACGCCCGACGCCCAGGCGGCCATCGCTGCTGTCGTCCTGGCGATGCGGCAGCGGATCGACGACCTGGAGGTACGGGTCCGCGACCTGGAGGCGCTCCTCAAGCTCAACTCGACCAACTCCTCCAAGCCGCCGTCGAGCGACCCGATCGGCTTGAAGCGTCGGCCACCCGCCCCGCCCACGGGCCGGAGCCGCGGCGGGCAACCCGGGCATCGCAAGGCCACGCGCGCCCTGGTCCCGCCCGAGGAGGTCGCTGAGGTCGTCGCCTGCAGGCCAGCCGCCTGTCGCCGGTGTGGGCACCCGCTCTCGGGCGATGACCCCGAGCCGCTGGTCCATCAGGTCGCCGAACTGCCGCCGGTCGAGCCGCGGGTCGTCGAGTATCGGCTCCATCGCCTGGCCTGCCCCCGCTGCCGCGAGACGACCTGCGGGGGCTTGCCCGCGGGCGCCCCCCGAGGCGCGTTCGGCCCGCGGTTGCAGGCCGTCTTGGCCGTGCTCGCGGGGGCCTACCGCCTGAGCAAGGGGCAGATCCGGCGACTGGCCGCGGACCTCTTCGGGCTGGCGATCTCCACCGGCATGATCTCGAAGCTGGAGCGCGCTGCGGCCGCGACGCTGGAGGCCCCCTACCACGAACTGGCCGTCTCGGTCCACGAGGCCGACGCGGTCAACATCGATGAGACGTCGTGGCGCCAGGGCCGCACGAAGGCCTGGCTGTGGGCGACCGTGACGGCGACGGCGACCGTCTTCACCATCGCCCGCAACCGCTCCGGCGCCGTGGCGCGGGCGCTGCTGGGGAGCCGGGACGGTCAGGTGGTCACGAGCGACCGCTTCACCGCCTACGAGTGGATCGCCCCGGCGGGGCGCCAGATCTGCTGGGCCCACCTCCGCCGCGATTTCCAGGCGATGATCGATCGGGGAGGGGCCGGCGAGCGGGTCGGACGGCGGTTGCTGTCGCTGTCGCATCGCTTGTTCCGCCACTGGCATCGGGTCCGGGACGGGACCCTGGAGTGGGGCGCGTCCCGCGCCCGGATGAGCCGCCTTCGCCGGGAGGTCAAGCGGGCCCTGGGGGACGGGTCGCGCTGCGCGTGCGCGGCGACGGCGGCGACGTGCTTCGAGATCCTCAAGGTGGAGGAGGGGCTGTGGACCTTCGCGCGAGTCGAGGGGATCGAGCCGACGAACAACGCGGCGGAGCGGGCGTTGCGGCCCGCGGTGATCTGGCGGCGGATCAGCGGCGGGACGGACAGCGAGCGGGGCAGCCGGTTCGTCGAGCGGCTGCTGACGGTGGTGGCGACCTGCCGCCAGCGAGGCCGTCCCGTGCTCGATTACCTGACCGCGTGCTTCGAGGCTCAACTCGCCGGTCAAGGGATACCCTCGCTGCTCCCTGCGGAAGAGATCGAGATCAGAGTCGCTTGATCCCAGCCTGTGAACGGCTACCTCTCCGCGTCCACTGCGTTATCTTCGGTGAAAACCTACCCAAGATCGGGATGCAGGTAGAGCGTGGCGGGGGGCGGGGCGTCGG
>CAZCCS010000559.1:0-1776 GCA_964497005.1 uncultured Acidimicrobiaceae bacterium
TATCATAGTAATAAATGGCCAGGGCTTTCTTGCCGTAAATACTGTAAAAACTGTTACATATGAGATACCATCTAAAAAATGAAAAAAATTTTCATATGGACTATCTATTCAAGGAATAGGGCGGGTTTTTTATCGTCGTGAATAGGTTGTTGCTCGCCAAAGCAATTGCAAATCTTTTGAAATTTCCTTAAATAACAGACATGATTTCGAAAATATTTTTCCATGCATGTAATCATACTATGGATAAAAGGCAAATTTTGCTTATTATCAATTCTTATTGTCTAATAATTTGGTAGGACTATACCTTAATAGAGGACTTATTAAAACTTCTTTTTTCGTCAATTCTATAATATTCCAAGAATTGCTGTATTGGTTCATCGTAGCCTTTTTTAGTGGCATGATTTTTAATGCTTTCGAGGATGGCGTTGGCTGTCATTCGACCACTGATATTGCTGCTTATGCGTAAATTAAGCGGACATCAGGATAATATATCAGTCGAATTATAGTCGTGCAAAAAACAGAATGGCGGATGGGTGGTCTAGACTGGTTATGATACCTGTCTTACACACAGGTGGTCGAGAGTTCGAATCTCTCCCCATCCACTATTTTCTTATATTTGATAGGGAGATCTGATTGCCTCAAGCCAGCTAGCTATTTTTAATTCGTTCTGTATAATTGCCTTTCAAAGGCGTTTGCTTTTGCGGATATCTTATAGACTATTGCCATAGCCTCGACTCGATCCTTTTTACTTTCAAATTTGCGACATAAGAAGGGTCATCCGTTATCTATTTTGTAACCTATCTGCCAAGAATAATAGAATGGAGTGGGGCGGCTTAACTGCTGTTGGTGAATGGTAAATTGAAATTGAGGTAATGGGTGTCGCCAATTATATCATACTTCTTTGACCCGTCTAATGACAGATGCCTCTTTAGAGCCGTTAATTTGCCAAGTTCTCATTGAAAAAAAATCTTCGAGTCTGTTAAATATAACCAATACAAAATTATACAAAGTGTCTGACCACAAAATCATAACGCAGGCTTTCGTATATGGATTCTCAATGCGCAGTATCAAATCGCAGAGGCGGCCTTCTGATAGTCGTTGACCATTTAATCTTTGGTATTAAACACAATGGTTTGTAGTTTTTCGTCTGCCTTTTTCAGTAGGGCGTTATTCTCTTTTAAGGTATGATCAATGTTGGTTAACATTCGATCAATATTACGCAACAGCAAAATTATTTCTCTTGCGTTGTAACTAGCAATGGTATCATTCTCATTGTTTTTGTCGTTAGCGGCCATTTTTGACAATGAATATATCAAAATGGGTAAAGATATTAATTCTATGATAGAAACATTCAGAAAAATTCTAAAAAAATAGTTCAGTAAAAAATGTATGTATTATTTGATTCTTTTAACTGTGCTATTGCCTTGAAAAACAAAATACTCTGTATGTTGACTAAGGCTTGTCTGTTATGTAATAAGTGGCTTTGACTGATTTTCAACGTCAGTAAACTTGAAAACCAATATTATGCTCCCTAAATAATTTTGACATTTCTTTGTTGGTTTATCAGTACTGGTTAGAGGTGATCAAGCCGCCGCCAACCGACAGTAAAAGTTCGGCTGTAGAGAAAACGCAAAATCACAAGCAAGGTATCCTCGACATTACATGAGGGCCGATTGATTGAGCAGAAATGATTTTAGCTGTCAGCGTGACTCAAATAGAACAAATATGTCTATTCTTTGTCAGTTGTCAGTTGAAGTCCAACATAGCACTCTCTAC
>CAZCCS010000560.1:0-1771 GCA_964497005.1 uncultured Acidimicrobiaceae bacterium
TTCCACAAGGGCGCCGGTCCGGGCGACCAGGTCCGCGCCGGCGTCGCCGGAACGGGCGTAGCTGGGGAGAGGTAGGTCCGGGTCGAGGACGACAACGGGGATGTCGACGACTGTCCGAGGCACACCCCGAGGGTACCGACCAGAGAGCATGACGCTGTATTTGGGTAACGTCCCGACCATGTTGGCGTGGATGGACCTTGAGATGACGGGGTTGGATCCTTCGTTTAACACCATCGTGGAGATCGCCACGTTGATCACCGACGACGACTTGAACCTCGTGGCCGAGGGCCCCGACATAGTCGTGTCGGCCACAGCGGAGGAACTCGCACGAATGGACGAGGTGGTCCGGGCGATGCATACCCGCAGCGGCCTGCTGGACGCGGTGGTCGAGTCGACGACCTCGCTGGAGGAGGCGGGCAAACTGACGCTCGACTTCCTCCGGGAGCACATTCCAAAACCGGGCACCGTGCCCCTGTGCGGGAACTCGATCGGGACCGACCGCCGTTTTCTGGCCGCCCTGCTGCCCGACATCGACGCCTACCTGCACTATCGGTCGATCGACGTCTCGACGGTGAAGGAACTGGTCCGGCGGTGGTACCCACCGGTTTACGCCAACGCCCCCAAGAAACAAGGCTCGCACCGTGCGCTCGACGACATAAGGGAGAGCGTCGAGGAACTGCGCTACTACCGGGAAATGGTCTTCAAGCCCGAAGAACCCGAAGTCGGAAAGCAGTAACTGCTGAAAGTCTGTTAAATCCGGACTTTCTTCCTAGCGGCGCCGCCGGGGCCATGGCACCATGGTTGGTACGGGCCGGCAGGGATCACCGCCGGCGAGATAGCAGGGAGGTCTCGTGCGCGTTGAGCAGACGAGCGAACCAGCCATCCGGGCGACCGATCAGGTCATCGAGGACGCCCCCGGACACAGGCGCAGAACCGCCCGGGTCGCACGCCACGAAGCACGAATAAAGCTTCACGGGCTGGCCGGCGACGAGGACCTTCTCGAGGACGCCGACCTGCACTGCCCCCAGGTCGTTCACGACCTTGGGCGCAAGTCGTCACCCAGGAAGAAGGACGATCCCAAACCCGGCCGGCGGTCCGGCTTCAAGGTTTGGAAGACCCCGTTCTGGAAGAGGCGCCGTCAGCTCTGGGCGGAGCGCAACGCAGCCGCCCGGCGCATCCTCGAAATGGAGTAACACTCCAGGGCTAACTCTTCGGCTCGAACTCCAGCGCCAGGGAGTTCATGCAGTAACGCTGGCCGGTAGGCCGCGGCCCGTCGTCGAAAACGTGGCCGAGGTGGCTGCCGCAGCGCCGACACCGGACCTCGGTTCGAACCATGCCGAGGGCTCGGTCCTCGATCAGCTCGACCGCCTCGGCGACCGCCGGCTCGTAGAAGCTCGGCCACCCGGTTCCCGAATCGAACTTGGTAGACGAGTCGAACAGGACGGCCCCGCAGGCGGCGCAGCGGTAGCTGCCGTCGTCGTGGTTGTTGACGTACTTGCCCGACCAGGGACGCTCCGTGCCGGCTTTGCGGAGCACCTCGTACTGCTCGGGGCTGAGCTGGGCCCGCCACTCGTCGTCTGTCTTGGTTACCTCAGGTGCCATACACCCCAGAGTAGGGTCACCAGGTGTCTATGCAGGGCCGCTTCTTGCCCTCACGCGGTGGCGGCGGGGGCGCGGCTTCGAGGACCGAAAGCAGCCTGGAGCGGGTGTCGGCGGGGTCGATGACGTCGTCGATCTCGAAATGGGTCGCCGCGTTGAGCGCCTTGCCGTT
>CAZCCS010000561.1:0-1769 GCA_964497005.1 uncultured Acidimicrobiaceae bacterium
CGGCTGGCTGCGAGAGCGCTTCACCGAGCTAGGGATCATCCAGTTCGAGAACAACGTCGACACCTCCGAGGAGTACGACTCTCTCGACGCAGTCGCCGAAGCGGCGAAGGGCTCAGGTCTGAGTGCTCTCGGCTGACCGCTAGCCGCGGACGACGGCGAGGGTGAAGCCGTCGTAGCCCTTCGAGCCGACCGTCTGGATGGTCGTCGCCGACACCCTGGTGTCGCTGGCGATCATCTCGTGGAGGGCCCGAACCCCCTGAACCGCCGGGTCTCCCGAAGCCGAATCGACGAGCGCACCGTTGCGGACGACGTTGTCGACCACGATCACCGCGCCCGGCCTCGACAATTTCACGCACCAGTCGAAGTAGGCCGGGATGTTGACCTTGTCAGCGTCGACGAAGGAGAGGTCGAACGGACCCGCACCCTCTTTCTGGAGTTCAGGGAGCGCGTCCAGCGCGGCGCCCAGCCGCACCTCGGCAATCTTGTCGAGCCCGGCGCCGGCGATGTTCTTTCTCGCTACCTCCGCGTGACGAGGGTCCACCTCGAGGGATATGAGCTTTCCGTCGGGCGGAAGGGCGCGGGCCATCCAGATGGTGCTGTACCCGCCAAGGGTGCCGATCTCGAGGATCTGCCTTGCAGCGAGGATCGTTGCCAGCAGGGCGAGCAGCTTTCCCTGGGGGGAGGACACCGCGATGGGCGGCATCCCCGCTTCGGCGGTGGTGTCGAGCGCTGATTCGAGCGCCGCGTCGGGCTGAACGATGGTCTTGTTCAGGTAGTCGTCGACCTGCGCCCACAGCTTCTCTGACATCCGATTCCTCCTTCTTGGGCGTGGCTGGCTCCATCAGCCCTGATGATTGGCCTTCCTGGCATGCGCGGCTTCACCGTAGGCCCGATACTGGACAGCCGTGCAGGGTCCGGTCAGCCGCCGGCGCGCCATGCGCGTCGCTGCGTTCGGCGCCGGGCTCGCGTTCCTTCTCGTGGTGGGCCCCCTGGTGTTCTTCCACCTGGTGGAAGGCAGCTCGCCGCCGGGGCTCTCCTTGCCGGTGCCTTCAGGCCAGCTCATACCCGGACCGCTAAGCGGCGCCTGGAAGGTCGGGCCCGGGTCGGTCGCCGGTTACCGGGTCGAGGAGATCCTGTTCGGCCAGTCGCACACCGCCGTCGGCCGCACCGACCAAGTGACCGGGGAAATCCTGATTTCGGGAACGCAAGTCACCGGGGGCGACTTCACGGTCAACATGACCTCGATCACGTCCGACCAGCGGTCCCGGGACGTCCAGTTCCACGGGTACATCATGGAGACCTACCGCTACAAGTACGCCACCTTCCGCCTCAGCGAGCCAATCGAGTTCGGGGCGCTCCCCGCGGCCGGGCAGACCGTCTCGGCGAGCGCGACCGGGGATCTCACGTTGAGAGGCGTGACCCGGACGGTCAGCTTCGAGGTCACGGCCGAACGGGTATCGGGCGGAATCGACGTGTCAGCGCGGATACCGGTCACTTTTTCCCGGTGGCACATCCCTAATCCGAGCTTCGTGGTCGCCAAGGTCGGCAGCGGCGGGACCGTCGAGGTTCTGCTGCACCTGGTCCGCGGCTGACCCGGCCGGATCGGGGGCCGCAGGCTCTACCATGACCCCTGGCTTTGGGCCCCGAACCCGGACCCCCACGCTCGGATGTAATACCTGGTCAGCGTGTTACTCAGCCCGCGAACATCCGCCGCCGGAACCTGGTCCCGAATCCGCTACCATGGTCTACGGCCATCGGCCGGTGCTCGC
>CAZCCS010000562.1:0-1758 GCA_964497005.1 uncultured Acidimicrobiaceae bacterium
CGTTCACCGCCATGCGCGCCCGCGGGGCCAAGGTCACCGACCTGGTCATCCTGGTCGTGGCCGCGGACGACGGAGTGATGCCCCAGACGATCGAGGCGATCAACCACGCCAAGGCCGCCGACGTCCCGGTCATCGTGGCCATCAACAAGATCGACCGTGCCGAAGCCGACCCGAACAGGGTCATGCAGCAGCTGTCCCAGCAAGGACTGAATCCCGAAGCGTGGGGCGGCGACACGATCATGGTCGAGATCTCCGCCCTGCAGAACCTCGGTATCGATGACCTCCTCGAGCAGGTGCTCCTGGTGTCCGAGCTCGAAGAGCTTCGCGCCAACCCGGAGGGCAGGGCCCGGGGGATCGTCCTCGAGGCCAACCTCGATGCTGGCAAGGGACCGGTCGCGACCGTCATCGTGCAGTCCGGGACTCTGAGGGTGTCCGACTCGGTCGTCGCCGGCGCCTCGTGGGGCAGGGTCAAGGCCCTTCTCGACGACAACGGAGACAATGTCAAGGAAGCCGCCCCCTCGACCCCGGTGCAGATCCTCGGGTTCGACATCGTTCCCTCTGCCGGTGACGAGTTCCGAGTCACCGACAAGGCCAAGACCGCACGCGATATCGCCGAACAGCGAGAGCAGCGCTACCGCGCCGTCGATCAGCGACGCACGTCCTCTGCCACTGGGACCGGGGCGAAGCTCGAAGACATCTTCGAGCAGATCCAGCGCGGCGAGACTGCCACGCTCAACCTGGTCTTGAAAGCGGATACCCAGGGCTCCTTGGAGGCGGTAACCGAGAGCCTGCGCAAGCTCGAAAGGGAGGAAGTCAAGCTGTCCTTCATCCACCGGGCGGTCGGTGGAATCACCGAAAACGACGTCAGCCTCGCCGAAGCCTCCAACGCCACCATCATCGGCTTCAACGTGCGACCTGACCGTGGCGCCCGCGAGCTCGCCGAGACCCACGACGTGGAGATCCGGACCTACGAGATCATCTACAAGCTGATCGAGGACATCGAGAGCGCGATGGTCGGCATGCTCGCGCCGGAGTTTGAAGAGGTGATCACCGGCGAAGCCGAGGTCCGCGAGATCTTCCGTGTGCCGAGGGTCGGAGCCATCGCCGGCTGCTACGTCCGTCACGGGGTCATCACCCGCGGCTCGAAGGTCCGCTTCCTTCGAGACGGCGTCATCATCTGGAAGGGCGCGATCACCTCGCTCAAGCGCTTCAAGGACGACGTTCGCGAGGTCCACGAGGGCTTCGAGTGCGGCATCGGCCTTTCGAACAACCAGGACCTCCGCCCGGGCGATGTCATCGAGACCTTCGACGAGCGGGAAATCCCCCGCACCTAGAAAGCAACGGTGCACGTCGCCTCGCTGACCATGGAGCTGCGCCTCCCGGCAGCCCACTCTCTCAAGGAAAAAAGGGCCGCGATTCGTCCGATCCTCGACGGTGCCCGCCGGCGATTCGCGGTCGCAGCCGCGGAAGTCGGACGCCAGGACGCGTGGCACCACGCGATCGTGGGTATGGCTGCGGTCTCAGGGTCGCCGAGTCACGCCCGCGAGGTCCTCGATTCGGTAGAGAGGTTCGTGTGGTCGTTCCCGGAGATCGAGGTCACTTCCTCGACCCGAGGCTGGATGAGCGACGAGGACGCGGGATGAGCGGCCAGTCATGAGCGGCCAGTCATGAGCGGCCAGTCATGAGCGGCGAGTCATGAGCGGCCGGGGCCGGCGGGGCTCTGCCCATGCAGCACATCAGTACCCGCGCACCGCGCGG
>CAZCCS010000563.1:0-1745 GCA_964497005.1 uncultured Acidimicrobiaceae bacterium
GCTCGTACATCAGGTCGACGATCAGCTTCACCTCGTGCAGGCACTCGAAGTAGGCGGACTCGGGTTGGTAGCCCGCTTCGACCAGCGTTTCGAACCCGGCTTGCACGAGCGAGGTGAGGCCGCCGCAGAGCACGACCTGCTCTCCGAACAGGTCGGTTTCCGTCTCCTCGGCGAAGGTGGTCTCGAGAACCCCGGCCCGGGTGGATCCGATCGCGTGCGCGTAGGAAAGGGCGAGGTCGCGCGCCTTTCCGGTCGCGTCCTGGGCAACGGCGATCAACGACGGTATGCCTCCACCGCCCTCGTAGGTGCGGCGCAACAGGTGGCCCGGTCCCTTCGGCGCGACCATGGCGACGTCGACGCCCTCGGGCGCGCTGATGAGGCCGAAACGGACGTTGAACCCGTGCGCAAACAGGATCGCGTCCCCGGCCTTCAGGCCGGGTTCGATGTCGGCCTTGTAGATCGCCTGCTGTTCGGTGTCGGGGGCGAGCAGCATGATCACGTCGGCTTCGCGGGCGGCGTCGGCAACTGAAGTCACCCGCAGCCCGGCGGCCTCGGCCTTGGCTCTGGAGGACGATCCGTCGCGCAGGGCGACTCGAACGTCGACCCCGGAGTCCCTCAAGTTGAGGGCGTGCGCATGACCCTGGGACCCGTAGCCGATGATCGCGACGTTGCGGCCGGCGATGATGCCGGGATCGGCGTCCTTCTCGTAGTAAACGGTTGCTGGCATTGGTGCTTCAGCTTGCCTTTCCAGTGAGACGCAGGCGGGAGGAAGCCTGGCGTTCGAGCTTGGGCAGCGCAACCCGCCCGGTGCGTTGCAGTTCGGTGATGCCGTACGGTCGCATGAGTTCCTCGAAGTCGTCGAGTTTGTCAGGTTCGCCGGCCAGCATCACCGTGAGGGCGTCCGTGCCGACATCGACGATCCTGCCCTCGAAGACCCCGACGAGCTCTATGACCGCCCCCCGCTGTTCGGGCCCGGCGGCGACGGTCGCCATGAGCAGCTCGCGTTCGACAGAGTCGGCCGGGTGAAGCTCGGTGATCTTCACGACGTTCACCAGCTTGAAGAGCTGCTTGGTTATCTGTTCGACGGAGGTTTCCTCGACATCGATGACGATGTTGATGCGGCTGAACCGATCATCGTCGGAGGGCGCCACGGCGAGCGAGATGATGTTGAAGCCCCTCCGGGCGAAAAGCCCGCTGATCCGGGCGAGCACCCCGGACTTGTTCTCGACGAGGACCGAGAGGGTTTGGTGGTTGAAGTTCGTACCCATCACTGCACCAGGTTCTCGCCGCCGGGCTTCTGGGACGGGTGGACCACGACATCGTCGTTCGATGCGCCGGCCGGGACCATCGGGAAGACCTTCTCACGGGAATCGGTCCGAAAGTCGATGACGACGGGACGGTCGTCGATGGCGTTCGCCTTGGCGATGACCGGCTCCACCTCCTCGGGGGACTCAACCCGGAATGCCGCGCATCCCATCGCCTCTGACCACTTCACGTAGTCCGGAAGGTCAGGGGACAGGTACACCTCGCTGTATCGCTCCTCGTAGAACATCTCCTGCCACTGGCGCACCATTCCGAGATAGGCGTTGTTGAGGATCGCCACCTTCACCGGGATGCGCTCGCTGGAGGCGGTGACCAGCTCCTGGGCGGTCATCTGAAAGCAAACGTCCCAGTCAACCGCCCAGACTGTCCCGTCGGGACGCACCACCTTGTCTCCGATGTCGTCCGGGAAGGAGAAGCACATG
>CAZCCS010000564.1:0-1739 GCA_964497005.1 uncultured Acidimicrobiaceae bacterium
GGCGCCGGGCCAGCACCGAGGCATATCATGACCAGCGATCCCGGCCGCATCGCCGCGAACTGGTCGGCGCCGATCATGCCGGCGGTCTCGGGCGTCACCGCGGCATGCATCGAAACAACGTCGGCTTGCTCGAGCAGCTCTTCCAGCGAGAGCTTTGCCTCGTCGCTGTACGGGTCGTGGGCGACGACCGTCATCCCCAGCCCTTCCAGCCGCCATCTCAAGGCCCGGCCCACGGATCCCAAACCCACCAACCCTGCGGTGCGCCCAGAGAGCTCCCATGCCCGGAACCGCTGGTAGGGGATCTTGCCGTCCCGGTAGACGGCTCCGGCGCGTACGTCGGCGTCGGCGGCACGAATGTGGCGGTTCAACGCGAACAGGAGAGCCACAGCGAGTTCGGCGACCGCGTCGGCGTTGCGCCCCGGACAACGCAGGACCGGCACGCCCGCCTTGGTCGCGGCGGCCAGGTCCACGTTGACCGGGTCGGCCCGGGTGGCGGCCACGACTCGCAGCGGCAACTCGAACACTTCCGGCCCGAGGATGTCAGCCTCGACGATGATCACGTCGGCCCCCTCGCTCTCCGCGCGCTCCCGGAGCTGAACCGACGAGTACATGCGCAGCGGGGTCTGCTCGATCCATGGGTCGTACACCACGTCGGCGAGTTCTCGGAGAAGTGCGAGGCCCGGCCCTTGTAGCGGAGCAGTGACCAGCGCCCGGGGCCGATCTTTTTCGTCCACAGCACCATCCTGTCGTACTCTGACGCTCGTGTCATATTCGGGTGAACCATGCCCCAGGTGACCGTCGGCATCGACATCGGGACCACATCAGTCAAAGCCGTCGCGGTCGACGATGAGGGGAACGTGGTCGCCCGGTCGCGAGTCCCGCACTCAATTGTCGTTCCGGCCCCGGGTCGGATGGAGCACGACGCGCGGCGCGCTTGGCACAAGGGACCAGTGAAGGCGTTGTCGGAGCTCGGACCGATCGACGCAAGCGGTGTAGCGGTCGCTGCGATGGTCCCTTCGATAACTGCGGTCGACCGCCGCGGCCGGCCGCTCACGCCCGGACTCCTGTACGGCGACGAGCGGGGACGGACAGGCGCTGAGGATCTCCCTTCCGCGGAGGGCTCAGGGCCCGAAGGTGCGGGCGAGATAGTCGGCTTTCTGCGCTGGACCACCGGACAGGCCCCCGACGCCGCCGGGTACTGGCCGGCGCAGGCGGTGGCGAACAAGGCGCTTGGCGGTCCGCCCGCGATCGACCTCGGCGTGGCGTTCACCTCGATGCCGTTGTTCGGCGACGACGGATGGGACAAGGCGGTCTGCCACGACTGTGGGTTGAGCCCGGACCAGCTTGCTCCGGTCGAGTTCCCGGGAAGCCGGGTCGGCAGTCTGTTCGGGGACGGTCCTCCCCTCGCGGCGGGAACCGTTGACGTTTGGTGCGAACAGCTGGTCTCCGGAGCGAGCGCCCCGGGAGACGTCCACGTGATCTGCGGCACCACCCTGATCGTCTGGGCGATGGTTGAAGGCCCGGTTTCGGCGCCGGGGCTCTGGTCGGTCGGCGGCGCCAAGGGTTTGCATATGGTCGGCGGGGCGAGCAACGCCGGAGGTCTTTTTCTGGATTGGGCCAATCGGATGACCGGGAAGGCCGGCAGCTCGGAGCGACTCGATCCGGCGAACCTTCCCGTGTGGGTGCCGTACCCGCGGGGGGAGCGCACGCCATTTCACGACCCTTCGATGCGTGGGTCG
>CAZCCS010000565.1:0-1728 GCA_964497005.1 uncultured Acidimicrobiaceae bacterium
TGGCTGGTCGGCTCCGACGGCGGCATTTTCTCTTTCAACGCACCGTTCCTCGGCTCGATGGGTGCCCAGCATCTCAACGCTCCGATCGTCGGCATGGCCTACGACTCGGCGACCGGGGGGTATTGGCTCGTCGCGTCGGACGGCGGGATCTTCAGTTTCGGGGCGCCCTACCTCGGCTCGACAGGCGGCCAGCACCTCAACCAGCCCATCGTCGGAATGGCCGCCACCCCCGACGGAGGCGGCTATTGGCTGGTGGCTGGCGACGGTGGAATCTTCACCTTCGGTGACGCCCAATACTTCGGGTCGATGGGTGCCCAGCATCTCAACGCCCCGATCGTCGGCATGGCTGCCGATTCTCAGACCAACGGCTACTGGTTGGTCGGCTCGGACGGAGGCATCTTCGCCTTCAACGCGCCATACATCGGCTCAACAGGCGCGCAGCATCTCAATCAACCGGTCGTCGGGATGGCCTCGACGCCAAATGGCAGCGGGTACTGGTTGGTCGCTCGCGACGGCGGCATTTTCAGCTTCAACGCTCCCTTCTTCGGGTCGATGGGGGCCCAGCACCTGAACGCCCCGATCGTGGGGATGAGCGGATGAGCCGGGCGTCCGTGAAGCGGGTCGCCAACCTTGTTCTTTTCTTCGCGGGCGCGTTTCTGTTTGTGCTTCTGGGCACTGTTGCCAGCACCTTCGTTCACGTTGCCCCGGCGTCCGCAGCGGTGTCGGCCAGCTGCAGCCCGAGCGGGTCGACCGCGAATGTCGGGTTGGGCGACAGCACGAACACCCTCTCCGACGTCACGGTGGGGAGCACGCCGACGCTTGAGGTCAACGGCACCCAATGCGCAGCCGTTTCCTCTCTCACCTCGATCAACATCACCATAAACGGCGGCGCGGCATCGCCGACTCTGGTCATCGACCAGACGCAAAGCGGCGGGTCGTTCCCATGCGCAGTGAGCTTCGGTGGAACGGCTGCGGTGCCGCTGACTATTACCGGAGCCAGCGGGGACGACCTGACCGCCGGGGCTAACGGTGTGAACCCGGATGCCACTCATTGCTCCACCGACCAGATCGCGATAACCGGCATCACCAGCGTCACCCTCACCGGTGGCAGCTCCAGGGTCAAGCTCAGCGCGGGGGGTGGGTCCGGGACCGGCAACCCCGCGACTCTTCCGATAACTCTCGATGGTTCGGGTAACACGACGGCTGGGTCAGGGGACACCTTCATCGCAGGGAACAGCGCCGAGTCCTTCATCACTGGCGCGACTGGCTCGAGCATGGACTTCAGCAAGACGACCTGCCCCGGCGCACCATGCTCGATCGTCATCAACTCGACAAGCTCGGCGCTCACAAGCCCGGCTGTCGCCAGCGACACGGCCCAACTCATCTATTCGTCGGGATCATTCACATACAGCTTTACGACCAACCCCTCCGACTACAGCTCTGTAACGGGCAATGCCTCGATACTCACCTCTTGGAACGCTCCTCCGGGTACGTACGCGCTCAACGGCAACGTCAATCTGCTCACTTCACCGGGCAGCTACACGGTCAGCACAACCGGCCAGGGCAACCAGGTCACGGCTGCAGACACAAGCTCGTCGACGATCTCCGTCAACGGCAGTGGGGTCGTGCTACAGGGCGGCGCCGGGAACGCCACCTTCACGGTCACGGGCAACAACATCACCTATAAGGGCGGCACGGGCACCGATAAGGTCACGGTCAACGGGAACG
>CAZCCS010000566.1:0-1723 GCA_964497005.1 uncultured Acidimicrobiaceae bacterium
ACGTCGGCGTCCAGGAGCTGCATCGCCACCTGCGCCGCTCGGTCGTCCCCCGGGTTCCTGAAGTCGTCAGGCAGCCGGTGCGGGCACGCGGTCGAGGAAGCCCAGAACCGTCTGCACTTTGCGTTCGGGACTGAGGACGACTACGTCGAAGCCTGCCACGGGCGCGTCGGCGCCTTCCGGGCCGAGGCTCCACGTGAACCGGAATTGATTTCCGTGCCCGTCGACTGGCCCCGAGAGCCGGAACCGGAACGACGGAAACTGTGATTGGACGGCAGCGATGGTGGCGTCGATCTGATCGTGGCCCCGGACATTGGCCAGCGGGTCGCTGTAGCACCCGTCGGCCTCCCACAGGGATTCAACGGCTGCCCGACGGCGATCGGGATCGGTCTCGCTCCACGCGTCGATGTAGCGGGCGGCGATGGTCTCGAATTCGGTCATTGGTCCTCCTTGAGGGGAATGCGGTTTACGACTCGACTATGGAGTTAGAAGGGCGCCGCGTCGATTACCTGCCAGGTAGTGGTTTCGGGTGTTCCCCGCCCTTAGGGTGAGCCCATGACGATCACCGCGGCTCGGCAGAATGTCGGCACGCTTTTGCGCGAGTGGCGGGTCCGACGGCGACGCAGCCAGATGGACCTGGCCCTGGAAGTTGGGGTATCTCCCAGGCACCTGAGTTTCATCGAGACGGGAAGGTCGCGGCCCAGCCCCGAGTTGCTCCTGACCCTGGCGGAGCGACTCGACGTGCCGCTTCGGGAGCGAAACGTGTTCATGCTTACCGCCGGATATGCACCCCGGTACGGCCAGACGCCGCTAGAGGACGGGGCGATGGCCCCGGTCCGAGCTGCGGTGCAACGGGTGCTCGACGCGCATGACCCATATCCCGGCATCGCAATCGATCTCAGCTGGAACGTCGTCCAGTCAAATGACGCCGCCCTACAGATGGTGTCCACACTCCCCGCCGAACTGACCAAACCGAAGATCAATGTCTTTCGAGCTTGTCTGCATCCCGACGGCCTATCCAGCAGAACGCTCAACTTTGACGAGTGGGCGAACTATCTCGTTGGGCAGCTTCGCCGGATCAAGCTGGTCACCCACGATCCCTCGGCCTCCGACCTTCTGGACGAGGTGTGCGACTATCCGGCGGTTCGCGCCCTGTCATCTGCCGCGGGGTTCGCGAGATCTGCTGAGCCAACTCTGCTAGTGCCCTGGGTAGTCCGTTTGGGCGACGATCCGATGTCGTTCTTCACCACGCTCACCACCTTCGGAACCCCCCGCGACGTCACCCTCGACGAGTTGGCGATCGAGTTGTTCTATCCAGCGGACAGTGCCACCGCGGATCTGCTCGCACGACCTCGCATGGATCGTTAGAGGCTTCGCTCCATAGACCGGGAATAGGAACAAAGTCATGTTGTGCAGAAACCTGCGCTGCGGGCCTTCATCCGTGATGGGCGGCTCGTCGCGATGCCGGCGAAACGTTCGAAGAGACTCGTCGTCCTGGATCTCCTAGCCCAGGAGTTCGAGCCAGGTGTCCATTATCCAGAGGCGGAGGTAAATCGACGGCTCCGCCGGTGGCACCCAGATGTCGCAGCAGTCCGCCGTTATCTGGTGGACGAAGGGTTCCTCGACCGGTCGGGCGGCAGCGGTGACTACTGGCGCGCCGGCGGCACCTTCGACTTCGATTAGGCCAGGGAGGGCTCGTGGTTGGGATCGACGACGTCCGGGGTGT
>CAZCCS010000567.1:0-1722 GCA_964497005.1 uncultured Acidimicrobiaceae bacterium
GTGGTCGCCCTCGTCGGCGGTGAATACGAACTCGGTGTTGGCGGGGGTGATCCCGTCATCTTTGAGACGCTGGAAGAACGCGGAGAACGCTGCGTTGTATGCGGCAGCGGACTGCTCGTAGCAGGGGTCACCGGGTCCGAGGGCGCTCGACGGGCTCGTGCATCCGGTCTGGCCGGGGAACTTCTGGTGCAGGTCGGAGATGTAGGCGTAGGTAACCGGGACGCCTGTCTCCTGCATATCCGCGACGTACGCCAGCGATTGACTAGCGGTGATGAAGGAGAAGCCGGGGAAGCCAGGCGTCTTGGCGAACTGTCCGACGATGGTTTTCCCGTTGAGGTCGGTGAGATTGCCCTGGCCGTCTGTGACCGGGTAGCTGTTTCCGTTGACGGTTCGGTTGCCGCCTGAGGTGGCGGCTTGCCCCAGCTGTGGGGTGAGGTATTTGCTTCCGAACACAGCATCGAATCCGTTGTAACCGCCGGGTTCGTCGGGTAGGACGTCTGCCACCTGGGTCGGCGACGACGTGGTTTGGCCGTACTTCACCGCCTGGGCCGTGGAACAGAAGTTGTCAGCCTTGGCGCAGTGGACTCCCAGACCTACGTAATCGTTGGTTTCCTGGTCGGCGAACGGGTCGGTCTTCACGTCGTTTTGGTACTGGGCATATTCGGGCGAGCTGGGGCCGAAAACGTTCTTGAGGTCGGGATTCGTGTTCTCGAGCTCCATGTTGGCGGTTGATACCGCTCCGAAGTCACATCCGGCCCGGGTGAACGGGACCCATGGGGCCGGTGGCGTGGCGGGGGGCGCGCCAGCGGCCGGGACGCTCTGCGAGTACGGCTGGTTCGGATAGGAGTCCAGGCCGTAGTTGGCTGTCCAATACGCGAACGCCGACTCGTTGTTCACTCCCCCGCTGCCGTTATAGACGTCGTAACTATTCGTGATCCCGAGCCCGTGCCGATCACCGTAAAGCCCCGTGTAGTTGGTGATCGTGTCATCCGCTGTGTGCGCGATGAGTGGCGTGTGATCGTTCGAGAGCATCGTCCCGTTGGACTCGATGAAGTCCTTGAGTGCCGGGAGCTGTTCGACGTCCGACGGGACGTTGGGATTGTCCCTGTTGAAGTGCACGTTGTCGAACGTGATCTCGATTACGTGCTTGACGCCGTTGGCGAGTTGGCAACCGGCCGATAGCGGCGTCGAACTGTTTGCAGCAACGGTGTCCGCAACAGCCCTTGGCCCGTTTGCGAGCCCGAGCACTGCGCCGGCGCTCAGGCTTCCTGCGGCCAGGAGTCCCACCAATGATCGCGATCGGCTCATAAGAACATCTCCCGCTCCACGATTTCTGTGACGAGCTGAAGCTAACTGTTGAAGGGAAATTCCCGATTAACACCCGCTGAAGCCCTTGTCCGACTTGGGGAAACTCTTGAGCCGGGGGCGGCATCTGCAGCGCCGCGTGGCCAGCCCACGCCGCTTCCTATAGCCTCCGGCGCCATGTCGACACGCCCAACAGGACGTCAAGTTCTTCGTCTCGCCGCGGGTGGCGCTGCCCTGGTGGCCGCGGCAGCCGCTTGCTCGTCCGGATCCCCATCGTCCACTTCGACTAACGCCACCTCTCCAAGCAGTGCCGCCTCGATTCCGGCAACTACCTCCCCGCCGGCCAGCCAGTCACTCGGGTCCGCCTCGGGGATCGCGACCATTCCACACTCTGATTTGTCGCCTGCCGGGACCTTC
>CAZCCS010000568.1:0-739 GCA_964497005.1 uncultured Acidimicrobiaceae bacterium
CGTCGAGATCCTCGACGAGCCCTCGCTGTCGCCGCCGCGGCCTGAACGGGAAAGCGCTCCACGAGCCCCGGAGCCGGATTCGGGTTTGGGTGACCCATTGGCCCATAAACGCCGCGATCCGACGCCCAAAGCGCACAAGTGGAGCCCAAAGAGGCCCGCTCAGTTGGAAACGAAGGCCAGGTGCTCGTGGACCGAGCGCACCGCGGCTGACCCTTCGCCTACCGCGGCGGCTACGCGCTTGGTGGAACCCGACCGGAGGTCTCCGACGGCGAAAAGCCCGGGGTGGCTGGTCTCGAACGGGAGGGGTTGCCGTCCCAGCGCGGTCCATCGCTGATCGAGCTGTCTGTTGCTCAAGGCGCGGTCGGTGAGCACGAAGCCTCGATGGTCGAGGGATGCGCACCCCGACAACCAACTCGAGGATGGCTCCGCCCCGATAAACGAGAACAAACCCGCGCACGGCAACACATCTTCCCCGTCGGGTCCTGAGGTACGGACTGCGCGCAAAGCCTGGTCTCCCTCCAAAGCCACAACGGTGGTCCGAGCCCGTATCTCGATGTTGGGGTGGTCTTCCAACCGGTCAACCAGGTAGCGGGACATGCTGGCGCTCAGATCGTTCCCGCGGACGATGACGGTCACGTGGTTGGCCAGATCAGCCAGGAACATTGCCGCCTGCCCGGCGGAGTTACCGCCGCCGACCACCACGTTCACGATGCTGGCAGCGAGGACCCACGGCCCCATC
>CAZCCS010000568.1:749-1721 GCA_964497005.1 uncultured Acidimicrobiaceae bacterium
AACGCCGGCGCACTCGCGTGCTTCGAGTTCGGTGGCGGCGTAGTACACGCCGCTCGCTTCGAAGTCGGCCAGGCGCTCCACTTCGAGACGTCGGTAGCGGGCGCCACTGGCGGCTATCACCGCGCGTCCGGCTACATGAGTGCCGTCCGAGAGCTCGACCACTAGATGGCCGGCTTCCTCTCGGAGAGCGACTGCCGCGCACGGGGCGCTCAGGGAAGCCCCGAACTTCTCGGCTTGGACCAGGCCTCGCTGCATGAGATCGCCTCCGGAGATTCCGGTTGCAAAGCCGAAGTAATTTTCGATCCGGGAGCTGCCCCCAGCTTGCCCTCCGGGTGCCACCTTCTCGATTCCGAGCGTACGCAGACCTTCAGATGCCCCGTACACGGCTGCTGCAAGACCGGCCGGTCCGCCGCCCACGATTACCAGGTCGAAGCAGCGCCGGGGCAGGCTGGCAGCGGTGAGTCCGAGGTATTCGGCCAGCACACCAGGGCTGGCCCCGCGCAACACCGCACCGGAGACAATCGCAACCGGGAGCTCGGCGGGCCGGATCTCGAATTGCTGTAGTACGGCCTCGACCTGGTCGTCAGTGTCTGGATCGAGCCATTGGTACGGCACCCGACTTCGGGCCAGAAACTCACGTATCTGCAGAGTGTCGCCTGAGAACCGGGAGCCGACGACGCGGATTGCCGCGGCCGCGTCGGTGAGAAGGTCCGCCCGGCGATCCATGAAGGTGGCAAGGATCTTGTCGCTGAGGTGCGGATTGGTAGCGATGATGTGTCGTAACGCCTCGACTGGAACGGCAAGGACTTCACCTGGGTCTGCAACCCGGGCGCTGACGAAGACCCGAAGCCCGGTGAGGAGGTTCAGCTCTCCGAGGAAGCGGCCAGGTCCGTGGGTGATGACGAGACGTTCTTCGCCGTCGGTCTCGAGGATGATCTCCACCCGCCCGGAGAGAACGACGTAGAAGTCGTA
>CAZCCS010000569.1:0-1702 GCA_964497005.1 uncultured Acidimicrobiaceae bacterium
GAACGGGGTCCCGGATTCAATCGGAATGGGGTCCCGGATTCGCGCGGAATACGCAGCTGGCACCTCTTGTAACGACCCGATTCACCGCAGCGAAGTTCGCCTTCTCGTGGGTGCCGTCGCAGAACGGCTTTGTGCTCGAGTGGCCGCAGCGGCAGAGAGCGAACGTGTCACGGACCTCATACTCGTTGCCCTCGGGGTCGAGAAGGGTGCCGTTGCCCTCGACGAGGTAAAGGACCGTTGTCGGTCGGTGTGATCGTCATGTTGTTCACGGTTCCTCCAGTCTTTGTTAGGTGCGCGCCCACCCGTCGTGCGAGCGGGCGCGCTCTGGTCCAGTTGACGGGCTAGTGCCCGGGAGGGGGGCCCGGAGGGCCGAGGATCTCGAACCCGTTTCGCTTGGCGATCGGAATAAGCCGCGCCATGTCCGGGTGGTCCTCCATCGGTGGCGGCAGGACCCGTTCGGGAGCGGGCTCACCGACCTCTCTCAGGAATCCCTCGAACTGCATCGGGGCGAAGCCGACCAGGGCCCTCGCTCCGCCGGCGTCCGCGTAGAAGGTGTGCGGCACGGCCTTGGGACCGAACGCGAACGAACCGGCCTGCAGGGACAGGCGCACATCTCCGACCCAGAAGGTCATCGAGCCATCGACGACGTAGAACCACTCGTCTTCCTCGGGATGGACGTGCCAAGGCGAGCCGATGCCCTCGGGCGCGACGATCTCGATCAGGCCGTACTGGCCGCCCGTGTCGTTCCGGCTGATCTTGATCGTCTGGAGCATGCCCAGCAGCCAGAACGCCTCTCCTTCCTTGCTGTCGAGCGCGTATCCGAGCTGCGCTCGCTCCCTAGAGATGGTGGCCATGTGTTGTCACTCCCTTTCCTATGGTTGATATGATTAGCAACGGTTCATAGGGAAACAGTTGCAGAACGGACAATCTCACAAGCAACAATCATTGTCAAGCCCCTCGCGCGAGCGACTGCACGCCTGGCGCCTCTTCTTCGAGAGCGCGCTGGCGTTGCTGGACGTGCTCGATACGGAACTCGAGCAAGCGGTGGGCATCCCGCAGCGCTGGTACGACGTCCTCGTCCATCTCGAGGGTTCGCCCGAGGGCATTCGCATGAACGAGCTCGCGGAACGGATCCTTTACAGCAAGAGCGGCCTCACACGTGTCGTGGACCGAATGGAAGAGGGGGGGCTCGTCCGCCGCGTCCACCCCGCGCACGATCGGCGTTCGATCCTTGTCGTTCTGACCGACGCGGGCACCAAAAAGCTGGACCAGGCCCGCCGCCACCACCGGGATGGAATCGACCGGCACTTCTCCCAGCACCTCACCGACGCCGACATCAAGGCGCTCACACGCGCCTTCGAGAAGATCAGCAGCCACGCCCGCCCCCTCCGCCCAGGACGCATCCGCTAGAAGCTCGGTGTGACCGCCGGGGACCTCATAAGGACCTGATTGAGTTTGGAGTTGTAAAAGAGATCTCCGCTGGACTCCGGATCAGCGAGTACACGATCCAGCAGCACCTGAAGTCGGTTTTCGACAAGGTCGGCGTGGATTCGCGCCGCGAGCTCTCGGCGCAGGTCTTCGGCGCGAACTACCAGCCACGGATCGGGACGTGAGGCCCCGGGTTCGAATCCCGGGCGCCCGACCACCCCCGGTTCGGTCGCCACCACATCCAGGGCCCATTCAAGCCAGCAGCTGCAAGATG
>CAZCCS010000570.1:0-1688 GCA_964497005.1 uncultured Acidimicrobiaceae bacterium
CGATCACCGGCACCCGATCCAGCAGCACCTCCTTCTGGAGCCACTCCCAGGCCGGCGCGTTGAGGACCTCGCCGGCGCAGAACACCCGCGTCAGGGACTCCAGGTCGTGAGCGCGCGCCGGCTCCGTCCCATATTTCATCAGCATGCGAACCGCGGTCGGCGACGTGAAGATCCCATTGACGGCGTTCTCCTCGATGATCCGGTAGAAGGTCTCCGGTCCGGGGTGGTCGAGGGCGCCTTCGAAGGCGAGCGTGGTGCAGCCCGCGAGCAGGGGCGCGTAGACGATATAGCTGTGGCCGACGACCCATCCGATGTCCGAGGTCGACCACCAGACATCGGACTCGTCGAGCCCGAACACCCAGTCACCCATGGCGTGAATGTGGACCTGGTAGCCGCCGTGGGTATGGACGGCCAGCTTGGGCCTCGCCGTAGTGCCCGAGGTGGCCAGGATGAAAGCGGCCTCGTTTGACTCCATCTCCTCGTGCGATCTGTCCTGCCCGGTGCCGCCGGCGAGGAACTCGGTCCACGGCAGGTCGCGGCCCTCCTTCATCTCGCAGGGCACGCCGCCCCGCTGGAGCACGACGACCGTCTTTACCGAGGGCGATTCGCGAATGGCGTCGTCGACGATTCCCTTGAGGGGCACGTCCTTGCCTTTGCGAAACGTTTTGTCCGCGCACAGCAGGACCTTGGCGCCCGCCAGGTTGACGCGGTCACCGAGTGCACCGGCACCGAAGCCGGCGAAGACGACGATATGAATGGCGCCGATCCGGGTGCAGGCGAGCATCGCCACGATGGCCTCCGGACAGGTCGGCATGTAGATGGCGACACGGTCCCCCTTCCCCACCCCCAGGCCGCGGAGCGCGGCCGCCGTCCGGCGAACCTCTTGCAGGAGCTGGGCGTAGGTGAGGGTCGACCGCTGTCCCGCCTCGGTTTCGTAGACGAGTGCGGCGTGACCGCCCCAGCCGCGCTCGACATGGTGGTCGACCGCGTTCCAGGCCAGGTTGGTGCGACCGCCCTCGAACCAGCGGAAGTAGCGGCCGGCCGCGTCCGGGCATTCGACGTCCCAATCGAAGGTGCGCACCCAGCGCCGGAACCAGGGCAGCATGTCAGCGGCGGCCGCCCAGAACTCGTCAGGGTCCTTGTGCGCCGCCTCCTGGAGGGCCTTGACCCGAGGGGTGATCAGCTCCATTTGCGGAGACTAGTCCCCGCACCGCCGAATGTCGCGGGTAGCTTCACCTACATGAGCGATTACGTCTTTGAGGGCAAGCTGATCAAGGTTCGGGTGACCGACGGCAAGGAGATCGTCGAACATCCGGGCTCGGTTTCCGTGGTCCCGATCGACCGCGACGGCAATCTCGTACTGGTCCGCCAGCACCGGCCGGCCGTCAACCAGGACGTGCTCGAGATCCCGGCCGGTACCCGCGACGTGCCGGGCGAGCCGCCAGAGGAGACAGCGCGCCGCGAGCTCGAAGAGGAGTGCGGAATGAAGGCCGACCGGATCGAGCATGTGGGCTCGCTGTTCCCGAGTCCGGGCTATACGAGCGAGCGGCAGGAGGTCTATATCGCGACCGGGCTCTCGGCCGGCGGCGAGGTCGTTCGCGTGCCCTTCAAGGAGGTGGCGACCCTGGCTGCGGAGGGTGACCTGGCCGACATGAAGACGGTGGCGGCGGTGCTCCTCGCGCTGCACC
>CAZCCS010000571.1:0-1681 GCA_964497005.1 uncultured Acidimicrobiaceae bacterium
ATTACGACCGGAGCTAGCACGACAGTTGGGCACGAAATAGAGCAAGCAGGTTAAGCACCTTAGCCCTCAAGGCTGGTACGACTTCAAGCGCGAGCGGAGCCCGCGACAGCCTCGTTCTGGAAAAGTCGGACTGGGACGGAAGGGAGTCGCACGGGTCGAGGGCCCCGCCTGAGGCGGGGCCCTCTCTTTACTTGTTGTTCAGCTACTGGTGAAGGTGGTTTACCACTTGGTGTAGAAAGTGCCGCCAGAGGTGGTCGAGGCAGATGAAGAAGCGCTGCCTGCGGTGATGGTGGATGTTGAGGCCAACGCGGCAGGCGTTGGGCAGCTGCCCTTCTGCACGCTGTAGCCCGTGTTACCACCGGTCGGTGTGATGTTCGAGTCGTTGTTCTGGATCACCGTGTAGCAGCTGCCATCCTTACCGAAGGACTGCAGAGCGACCTGGCTGTAAACGGCCGGAGTGGCACCGTTCGAATCCAGAAGCGTCACCGAGATGTCGTTCGGCGAGTTGGTGGAGCTAAGCGCAGTGGTAACCCAGTTGAGGTTGGGCTCGATCGTGGTGATCGACGGTGTCGAAGCAGAATCCCCGAAGGTCTGGTTGTTGGTCCAGTAGGTCTGCTCGGCGGTCAGAGCGTTACGAAGGCTCGACTGAGCGGCCCTGGAGTTCGCCGAGTTCCTCGCACCGAGGAACGTAGGGATAGCGATCGCCAACAGGATGGCGATGATCAGCACGACGACCATGAGTTCGATAAGGGTGAAGCCCTGCTCGTCGTCACGCCCGTGCTGCTTGATGGATTCCAGCATGTATTTGCCTTTCGGGTTCGGTTCATGACAGCGAGCTTGCTTTCGAACCTCCCTGACCCTCCCCCGGCAAAACCCGGTTGAGTGCTCCAGGCAACCCGGCTAGCCCTCGTCACCATTGACGTCCGGCCCCGTGGCTTTGCGTCACCGCCTCTCGACGGCTTTGCCTTTTTCTCGAGCGCTGCTCGCAACAACAACATCGGGCGCGTGATACGCGGACCTGAGAACTTTCGCGATTTCTTTTCCGATTCGGCCGGTTCAGCTGTTCGGTCTAGTTCAGCTATCCAGATCTGTTCGAGGTGGAGGCGGCCGCGGAGCTCGTCGGCAATGTCGTGGTCGTAGACCCGACGGTCGTTGTCGTGTTGGATGGCACTGTTGATGAGGAAGGGACAGTCGTGGTCGTAGTCGTCGTGCTTGCGTCGGGAGGAGCACTTCCGTTTCCGTCCACGGCGATCGGGGTCGTGGAGCCCGGCTGAGGCTGCCAACCCGGCGGCGGCTGGGTCTGTGACGGGACAGGTCCCGCTGTCGGAACGACGGCTGCCGGCACAGGCTTCGCCGGCGTAGGCGCTGGGTGCACCGGCACGGGCGTGTTCGCATCATGCACCCGCCCGAAGCCGGCCAAGTCTGACCACCAGATCGAGCTCACCCGCACGACGTCCCCCGTGTGGGGCGCATTGATCATCAGACCCTCGCCGATGTAGATGCCGACGTGGTGGATGTCGCTCTTGCCAAAGAAGACCAGATCCCCGGGCAGAAGCTGTGAGAGAGGAACCGGGATGGTCCACGTGTCCTGGTCGGCCGCAACCCTGGGGATATCGACGCCCGCCTGATGCCAGGAGTACTGCGTGAGCCCCGAGCAATCAAACGTGTCGGGCCCGGTTGC
>CAZCCS010000572.1:0-637 GCA_964497005.1 uncultured Acidimicrobiaceae bacterium
GCGGAGCCGACGAGATACGGTGGCGTCCCGTAGGCCACGTAGATCGGGCGGCACGCCCAGTCGAGCCGGTGGAAGTCGGGCGGGCTCAGGAAACTGGCGCGGCTGTTAGCCCGCTCGTTTTGGCGTGAACTCAGGTCTGCCACGACGCCTCCACTTGCTCGAAGGTGATGAGCCGGTCAACGGGGAACGGCTCATCGTTCGCGGGATGGAAGTGCCCGGCGGCGCACTCAGCACAGATCGCCAGCCAGTCGCCGCTCGGGTCGGAGTCGGACTGCGCCCACCCGAACTGGTCCCGGTGGCAGTAGCCCCAGTCGCAGGTGCCCAGGTACGTTCCATCCTCAAGCTCGCGCGATAGCTCGGGTGGGATGCTTTGCTCGGATTGCGGGTCAGGCGCCATAGAACTCGCTCCAAGTCATCTCGTCGGGCTTGATGCGGATGACGCGGACGCCCTCAGCCAAGCCGCGGACCAGCTCCGCTTGTAGCGCTGCCGGGGCCGCCTGTCGGATGAACTGCGGCGTCACGACGACTTCGCGGACGGCCGTGAAGACACCGCAGTTCTCCACCGACGGGTCGCCCGTGTGCTCGGTTTCCGGCGCACCACAGAGCGAGCATCGCGTGTTTTGACGGATAAGCGGGT
>CAZCCS010000572.1:647-1634 GCA_964497005.1 uncultured Acidimicrobiaceae bacterium
CAGCGGCCCTCGCCGCGCTCGCCAACACAGATCGAGCAACGCAGCGCGTCACCCGTGGCGGTGATCGGCGGGATGATCGGGTCGCGGTAACCCTCTCGGCCGGGACCGTTCCACCACGCCGCCCAGGTTTCGAGCAGATCGCGGTACTGGTCGCAGCGTGAAACCCGCTGCTCGGGTTCCTGCGGAGTCGCCCATCTCTGCTCAGAGCGAGGCCCACGCCGCACCGAGGCGACAACGCGAGCCAAGTGGCGTCCGTACCTGCCTAGCCCGTCTTGATGGCAATTGTCCGTAGTCACGCCTCGCCCCGATCCCTCCGGCCTTCCTGCCAGCCGGTGATCGCTCGGCCCGTAGCAATGAACAGCTCGGCCGAGGTCTCGGCGATCACGACCCTGCCATCGGGCAGCGCAAAGCACATCGCCACGGAATCCTTGCCCGACTCCATACCTCCACGGAGCGTGCCGACTTCGATGTGCGCGTCGTTCCCGAGGTGGATGATCTGGCCATCGTCCACCCCGTAGCCGAGATCATCGGTTTGGAGTGGGTGCCGCTCGCGGAGATCGCGGAGTGCGTCGAAGCCGGCCCGGTCTACGTCCAGCTTGATAATCAGGTGGGGCATCAGGAACCGACCCTCTCTCCGTCTGCGGTCCAGACGAACTCGTTGACGGGCTTGTGCATTCGGCAATGGCAGCAGTACGTCGCGCCGTAGAAGCTCGGCTGACGCGCATAGGTCTCCGAGAGCGCCCGACCCATCGTCGTGACCGTGCCGCAGGCGTCGTGGCGGTAGGCGTCGCGGTAGGGCCGCACGAAGCCCTTGCCGCGCTCCTCCTCGCTCAGCACTAGGTAGGCCGCATTCTGCGGGACCGGCTCCTCATCGACACCGTGGCCGAGCCGAGGATCGGTGGGGTCAGTCGTCAGTCTCTCTACGCTGCCTTTAGTGGGTTTGACCGTCATCGGACGATGCCCGTCCAGTAGAGGGTCATCCCGACC
>CAZCCS010000573.1:0-1625 GCA_964497005.1 uncultured Acidimicrobiaceae bacterium
ACCCAGTCCAAGACACCTGGACGTCGAAGCCTGCAAGCACGACCGCCGATTTTTCGCCATTTTCTGCGATTTTGTGAGTTTCCAGTCTCCATGGCATCTCGGAGTCTCTGGCGGACTCGATCGGGTCCCCGTGCGTGGTGAGCTATCGGCGGGGCACCGCGGTTCGCCGCCCTCAACAGAATGACCGTTAACTTCACGTCCGACGATTTTCCATTCGTCACGCGTGTTTCCATCCGAGTTTTCAACAGAGCTCGGGTGCCAGCGGGATACGTCAGGCGCGTCGTGGGTCCGCGGCTGGTGCCGAGCGAGAAGGTAGCGTAGGAGGTCAGGCCGGTTGATCTATCTCAAATAGTTCCGTTCGGCTCACTGCGAACCATCTGGCCATGAACAACCGCCGCGACGACACAGCCCCGGAGAGGGAAGCGCCTGAGCCCACTGCCTCGCGCAGGGACGAGGCTCGCCGGGTGATCGAGGAGTATGTCAAGGAGCTGCGGGAGACGGTCGAGAAACTCCGCAGACGGCTCCACCGAAAGGCATGTCCACAGCTACCACCCGTGATCAGCGAGCAGCCGCCTCCACATGTTGGCAACGCTTCGAGCGATTTGCAGGAACGACACGTCCTCTCCGTTCGGTTTCTCGTGCATGACCTTCGGACCGCCGCCGTACGCCCCGGCGCGTCCGTATGCGATGTCACCGACCCCGTAGCCACCCGTCCCGGGTAGTATCGTCACGAACGTCTCGGTGGCGCCCCGGCCAGTCTTTGACAGTCGAAGATGCTTGCTCGCATTTGCAATCTCCCGGACATGGGCAAACTCAGGACATCGGGCGCCGAGTGCGTCAGCGAATGCGATACCTCCGTCCTTATCCTTGATGGATGGCGATATTCCGAATTCGACCTGCACGGCGGTCTTGTGCGTTTGGTACGTCCAATCGCACATATGCCAGAGTGAGCTGGCCGCATGGAAGGCTGCCCTGAGGTCGCCCAGACGCTTCTCGCAGTCCGCGAGATCGGGTTCGACCATACCTTACCAAAAGTCAGCTGCCGTCGCAAATTCGGTCTTCATTTTTGGCTCCAAAACATCATCGGCGCTGCAATCGGCAACGAAGAAGGCTTAAAGAGGGCCAAATCCCCTTCTATGCGGTAGAACGAGGCCCGGCGTGAGGAAGCCGGACCTCGGAGCGGCAGCATTGAGATCTGGGATCAATCCGGCCGCCCGCACGGCAAAGAACACGCGGCGCAGAGCGGTCCTCGCGCGCAATGTACAGAAATGCACTGACGTGCCCGGTCTAACGGAGCAGCCTCGCTCCCGTCCGGCATTTGCCCCCATAACCGGACAGGAGCGAAGACAGCCTCGGCCCTCGCCGGGGCTGTTTCGTTGATGGAGCGGGCACGTGCGATCAGAACCACTCCCGCTCCTCGAACAACACCGCCGGTTCGGCGAGATGTCGATCGCGCATCAGCCTCTCCAGATCGCTTCGGGGTGCTCGAAGGTGCCGCTGATAGAAGGTCAAGGTCGCCGGCCATTGCGCGGCGTCATTGGCGACCACGCCAATGATCTGCGGGAAATGGTCGAGAAGCTTCGCAGGAGGCCTAACTGGGACGGCCGGCTAATCTCAGCGGGGAC
>CAZCCS010000574.1:0-1621 GCA_964497005.1 uncultured Acidimicrobiaceae bacterium
GCCACGTCATGCGGATGAAGAGCGGCCCGTAGTGGCCGTAGTCCGCGGGCCACCACTCCTGGGAGGTCGTCATCACCTCGAAGATGTCGCGCTTCAGCGCGTCGACGTCGAGGGATTCGAACTCCTTCTTGTAGTCGAAGTCCGCGTCCATCGGATTGGAGAGCGAGGAGTGCTGGTGGAGAACGTCCAGATTCACTTGATCCGGCCACCAGTCCTGGTTCGACCTCGGTCGGTGGGCCTTAGGAGTCGGTGAGGGGATTACTGGGTTTTCGCTTTCGCTGCCTCTGTCAGACACGTCAGTGCTGCTCCTCTCTGGCTGTTCCCTTTCGGCTTGTTGCCTTGCTCCTGGTCGCGCCCTTGCAGGTGGCTCATCTAGGAAAAATGAACCACGCCGGCGCTCCCTCCCTGTCTGCAAGTTACCTACAGGGTTAGAATCAGTCAAGAAAAAGAACTCGTCTAGTATTCTGCGCCAACAATCCGCCGGAGATTGCTAGGAGGCGAACCATCAGCGAGTTGGTGAAGCGGTTGAGGGACCGGGGGTGGAGGCTCACGGCCCAGCGCAGAGTGGTCGCTGAGGTCCTCGCGGGAGAGCATGTGCACCTGGCCGCGGATGCGATATATCTGCGAGCGCAGCAGATCCTCCCCGAGATCAGCCTCGCCACGGTGTACAACACCTTGAATGAGCTGGTGGACATGGGCGAGGTGCTGGAGATCTCCACGGGTGACGGCCCGAAGCGTTACGACCCCAATACCGCCGCGGCCCATCATCACCTGTACTGCGTCGGGTGCGGAACGCTGCGCGACGTGAATCCCGACGGGACTGACCGGCTGGCACTGCCGCGCAGCCAGCAGCACGGGTTCGAGCTGCTCGACGTGGACATCGTCTTCCGGGGTCGCTGCCCGGAGTGTCGCGCCTCCGCCACCCAAACCGCGTTGACCTGAACTCCAATGCCCTGAACTCCAATGCCGTAGCCGGACTGTCCACGAGCGCGGGCCGCAAGCTCGTCTACCGTTACCCGCCATGACCTGGGTCCCGCCCGAACGGAAGCCGTGGGTCGAGAAGCTCATCGCCTACGGAAGGGGCCTGGGAGACGACGGGAGATCGATCATCTCGCTTCGCTCAGGGGATCTTCTCCAGGCGGCGGCCACCGCTACCGGCCTCACTGAGTTCGGGGATGAATGGTTCCGGGAACCGCTCGAGCGGTTGTGCGCCGCCCTAGATGACGAAGCGGAGCTGCATTTTGCCGGTCGACTGCGGGCCCGGGCCGAAATCCAGGTGATCCTCCAGAACCGCTTGCGACTGGTCGACCTTTGGAACAAAGACTCCGCTATCGAACAAGAGGTAGTTCGCGCCCCCATCGTCGTCACTGGCCTCGGCCGCTCCGGGACCACGCTCTTGCACGAGCTCTTGGCGTGCGATCCGGCAAACCGCCCAGCACTTCTGTGGGAGTTGATTCACACGGTGCCCGGAGCCGCGGCCGAGAGAGGCGCGAGCCCAAACGAGGCCGACTGGGTTGCCACGACCCACGCGGAGATCACCGTCATGGACGAGATGGTCCCCGCTTTCACCGCCATGCACGAGAACGGCGGCGGCCTGCCGACCGAGTGCATCTTCGCCTTC
>CAZCCS010000575.1:0-642 GCA_964497005.1 uncultured Acidimicrobiaceae bacterium
TCGGAGGACGTACTGGTCGAAGCTGACGGGTACGCCTACCACCACACCCCCGAGCAAAAGACGGAGGACGAACGCCGGCGCAACCGGATCCGTCTGACGGGGAAATTCCTGCTGGTGTACACCTGGCGCGACATCATTCACGATGGGGCGCGGGTGATCGCTGAGATCCGTGAAGCAGAGAGACAGGCCTGGATACGGCGGGGGGACGGGCGGCGCGTCCGAAGGTCGATGGCGGGCTACTCGCTGGGGCAGCGCAGCATCACCCCGGTACGCTGACCTGTCGTGGTTCCCGAGCGGCTACGACCCCTGGTCGACGAGACGAGTGACCTGGCTGCGCGGTTCACCTCCGCGGGCAAGCACATCTACCTGGTCGGCGGTGTAGTCCGGGACGCGGTGCTCGGACGGTTAACGCCTGGCGGAGATCTCGATTTCACCACGGACGCCCTGCCGGACGAGACCGAGCGGATCGTCTCGGGGTGGGCCGACGCGCTTTGGACCCAGGGCAAGCGCTTCGGAACTATTGGCGTATTGGCCGGCGAGCGGCGAATGGAGATCACGACCCATCGTGCCGAGGCCTACGCCTTGGACAGCCGGAAACCTGACGTGGAGTTCGCTGACGCCATCGAGGCGGATCTGTCGCGT
>CAZCCS010000575.1:652-1619 GCA_964497005.1 uncultured Acidimicrobiaceae bacterium
GGACCTGCAGCTGATCGATCCATTCAACGGGGTTGCCGACCTCGCAGCAGGCCGGCTGCGCACACCGCTGTCGCCGGACGAATCCTTCTCCGACGACCCGCTCCGGATGATGAGAGCGGCAAGGTTCATCGCCGGCTACGGCCTGGCACCCGAGCCCGCTCTCGTCGATGCCGTGATGTCGATGCGCGCCCGCCTTGACATCGTTTCGGACGAACGCGTTCGAGACGAACTAGACAAGCTGATGACGGTCGAGAAGCCCGGCGAGGGTCTCTGGTTCCTCGTTCAGACCGGTTTGGCTGAGGAATTCCTGCCCGAGTTGCCTGCCTTGGCGCTGGAACAGGATCCGATCCACCGGCACAAGGACGTGCTTGCGCACACGATCGCTGTCGTTGACAACACTTCGCCCGATCGGCTTTTGCGACTAGCTGCTCTGTTCCACGACGTCGGCAAGCCGAAGACTCGTTCGTTTGGCCCCCGAGGGACGGTGACCTTCCACCATCACGAGGTGGTGGGGGCGCGGATGACCCGTGATCGCATGCGCGCGCTTCGCTATTCGGCTGAAGACATCGAGACGGTCGGCCGCCTAGTGGAGTTGCACCTGCGTTTCCACACGTACCGAATGGGGTGGACCGACAGCGCGGTTCGGCGCTACGTGCGCGACGCCGGCCCCTTGCTCGAACAGCTCAACGAGCTGACCCGCTGCGACTGCACGACCCGCAACGCCGCCAAGGCCCGCGCGCTCGCACGCCGGATGGACGAGCTCGAAGCGCGCATCGCCGAGCTCCGTGAGCAAGAAGAGCTGAGGGCGATCCGGCCCGACCTCGACGGGAACGCCGTCATGAAGAGGCTCGGGATCAAGCCCGGCCCGGAGGTTGGCGAGGCGCTGACGTTCCTGCTGGAGCTTCGGCTCGACGAGGGGCCCTTGGGAGCGGAGGAAGCCGGTCGGCGGCTGGACGAGTGGTGGGCC
>CAZCCS010000576.1:0-1608 GCA_964497005.1 uncultured Acidimicrobiaceae bacterium
GGGGCGGATCCTGGTCTGCCGGGCACGAGCGAGCGTTGTCTTCCCGGCCCGGGTTCTGTTGGTGGCTGCGATGAACCCATGCCCATGTGGAGGCGAGGGCGCCCCTGGCGGTTGCCGTTGCAGTGACTCGGCGATCGCGCGCTACGCAGCCAAGATTTCCGGGCCGCTGCTGGACCGATTCGACCTTCGGGTTCAGGTCGATCGCCCGGAGGTGTCGGAGCTCATGGACGAGAGACCCTCGCCGGCCGAACGGAGCGCAAGCGTTGCCGAGCGAGTCCGACTGGCCAGGCGAGCAGCGGCGAGCAAGGGGGTCCGCTGCAACGCCGAGCTTCCCGGAGCGTTGCTCGATGAGCTGGCACCCCTCGAGCGGTCCGCGCGGGCATTGCTCGAGACCCGTTTGCGCCAGGGCCGGATCTCTGCCCGAGGCGTCCATCGGGTGAGGCGGGTAGCCCGCACCCTCGCTGATCTCGGAGCCCATGACGGGCCGATCACCGTCGAGCAGGTTCACTCCGCGCTCGCCCTCCGAGGCGAGGTGTTCACGCCGACCCGGGTCCCGTCATGACTCTCAACGGATCGCGTATTGGGGGCCTGGCTGAGCCTGACTGGCAGGACGCCTGCGCGGCGGCCCTGGCACGCCTGCCGGGCATCGGGCCCGCGACCCTTGTATCGATCCTCAAGGAGCACGAGCCGGCCGAGGCGTGGGAGATGGTCCTTGGAGGGTTTCTTGAAAAGCCCGCCCGGGTCGTCAATCGAGAGGCTCCCGCTCTGTTCGGTTCCGCCGAGCGGAGCCACCGCAGCACGAACGGGTCCTGGGCGTCGTCTGCCTCACGGATGGACGTCGCCGCGTTGTGGGCTCGTGCTTTAGAGAGGGGCGTCGGGGTCACGTGGTTCGGTAGGCACGACTACCCGGAGCCCCTGTTGAACGACCCGAACCCGGCGGGGGTTCTGTTCTGGCGGGGCTCGCTCCAGTGCCTCAACCGGCCACGCGTCGCGCTCGTCGGCACGAGGAACGCCACGCCGGACGGAAGGGCCATCGCGTTCGAGCTGGGAAGGGACCTGTCGCTGGCGGGGGTTTGTGTGGTTTCCGGGCTGGCATTGGGGATAGACGGAGCCGCTCATCAAGGCGCTCTGGTCGGATGCGCCGGCGGCGATGCGGCGGGTTGGCCGGCGCCGCTGGGTACCCGGTCGTCGTCGCATGCGGCACCGGCGGGTAGCGGGTCGTCTCAGTCGGCCCCGCGCCCCGCCCCGCCCCTCGGTGTCGCGGCCAGCGGGGTTGATGTTCCGTATCCCCGCCAGCACGCCACGCTTTGGGAGAGGGTGTGCGAGACGGGCGGGGTGCTCTCCGAGACGCCGCCGGGGCAGCCGGCGCAGGCCTGGCGTTTTCCGACCCGGAACCGCATCATCGCTGGGTTGTCACTGATGGTCGTGGTGGTGGAGTCGCACTCGGGAGGCGGGAGCTTGATCACGGCGGAGGCAGCCCTGGAGCGGGGCGTTGAGGTTCGAGCCGTTCCAGGACCGGTCCGAAGCCCAGCCAGCGCGGGCAGCAACCAGTTGCTCTACGACGGCCCAGGCCCGGTGCGGAGCGCCCAGGACGTGCTGGACGCGCTC
>CAZCCS010000577.1:0-1608 GCA_964497005.1 uncultured Acidimicrobiaceae bacterium
AAAGTCCGGCACCTTTCACGACTTCCTCGCCTCCCACCCCAGTCCGGATGCGACGGTCCAGGACCTGAAGGGGCGGTTTCACCACGTCGGTGAAAGTTCCGCGCGCGCGTTCCTATGGAGAGTGGGCGAGCCTATGCCCGAATGGCGTCACTAGCGACGGCGCATCTGTATCGAGCACGTGGCTGGTGTGCCCGCGCCCATCCCCCTTGGCGACGTCGTCCGGCGCATCCCCAATGTGCCGGTAGGTGTCACTCGCCGTTCGGTGATCTTCGGGTTGGCGTCGAAGTGGTCAACGCTGACTCCATGACCTACCTGGTGCAGCGAAAGGACCGCTTCTATGTCGTCGCTTATGACGGAGTCGACCCGCTTACTGGCCGGGAACGGCGCCGATGGCATCCGGTCGGCACGTACCGCCCAGATGCCGAGGCTGTAGCCGCCCAGCTGCAGAAGAGTCGCTTCGAGGCACCTGTGACCCGGGGCGGGGCGGTGACCGTCGGCGAGTTTCTTACCGACACCTGGCTCCCGGCGAAGCGATGCCAGGTGCGGGCCACCACCGCCTACCGATACGCCTGGTTCGTCCACAACTACATCAACCCCGCCATCGGCCACGTCCCGCTACGCCAACTGCGAGCCGATCATCTCGACCGCCTCTACGAATCGCTGGCCACCACCGGCGGCAGGGCAGGCGCAGGCCTCGCCCCGAAGACCATCCACGAAGTCCACATCATCATCCGGGCCGGTCTCGACCAAGCGGTGGACCGAAGACTGATCGCCCAGAACGTGGCCAACGACAGCCACGCCCGCCCTTCCCGCCGGGCCAGCCTCGCCTCCCGAGCCTGGAATGCGCAGGAACTGCGCCGCTTCCTAGCCGCCGCCGCTTCCCATCGCCTCTACCCCGCCCTCCGCTTGGCCGCCTACACCGGGATGCGCCGGGGCGAGATCATCGGCCTCAAATGGACCGACCTCGATATCGCCTACTCCCGGCTGGCCATCTGCCGCACCCTGCAGAACGTCGCCGGTCGACCGGTCGAGTTCGCGGTCAAGACCCGCACCAGCCGCCGCTGCGTCGACCTCGACCCTGCCACCACAGGAGAGCTCGGCGCCTGGCGCCGTCGGCTCGAACAGGAACGGCTCCCAAATGGCGACCGCGACTGGATGTTCGTGAACCCAGCCGGCGGCCCGCTGAACCCGGACTCGCTCAGCCAACTGTTCGATCGCATCGTCACCGCCACCGACCTGCCCCGGGTCAGATTCCACGATCTCCGCCACACCCACGCCTCCCTACTCGTGGCGGCCGGAACGCCGATCAAGGTGGTCAGCGAGCGGCTCGGCCACGCCCACCCCGGATTCACCATGGCCACCTACCAGCACCTGCTGCCCGGCATGGGCGCCGCCGCAGCCCAACAGTTCGCCGACCTGGTGGCCGCCCCGAGCCGGTAGACGTCTACCGGCAACAATGTCGCGAAACCGCACGTCACAGGCTCGAGCGCCAACAACCCGGTAGACGACGCGGGTGACGCGCCCAAGACGCGACGAAGGCCCAAGCACTGTGACCTGGGCCTTCATTGAGTGGCGGGGGCTCTCACACCTACCGCGACCTTCGGGTTC
>CAZCCS010000578.1:0-1607 GCA_964497005.1 uncultured Acidimicrobiaceae bacterium
AACTCCGTTTTACACCGTCTGGTGGGAACTAGCCCTGGATGCCCATCGCCGAATCAGAAGACCGCCAGGGCTGACGAGGGTGCCTCCAGCCACGACGGACGGACGCTTCCAGCGCCGGTAGGCGACTGTCAGGGAACCGTCCCGCAGCCCCGCCCAGAAACGCTCTTTGAATAGCACGGCCCGAGTCTGCCAGTCTTCGAGTGGTGCTTCCTACCCCACCGGCCTGAGAGGATGGCTTGCCGCCATGGACCACGACAGCAGGGACTCGAAGACCCACGGAAAGAACATCGTCGAGCTGACACGAGTCCAGCCGATTGAGGCGGAGGTGATCGCCGCGCGTCTGCGCGCGTCGGGGATTAACGCGACGGTCGGTGCCGACTCGGTGTACCCATCTGTGACGGTCGCCGATGGCGTACCTGTCTTCGTGTCGGCGGAGGATGCTCCACGGGCGTTGGCGCTGTTGGACGGTGATGACCAGCCCCAGTAGACCATCCAAGACGGCGTCAGTTCTGAACTCGGCCCTGATTTAGCGATCGCCGGTACCGGCCGCGGCGACTGAGGGGCCGTACCGCTCAGACCTTCAGTTGCAACCGGGCCTCGAGATGGTGGAGAAGTGGCTGGCCAACAGCGGCCATTCGCAGCGAGTATGTGATGATCCCCGGCTCGAAGTCGAAGTCCCTTTCGATGGCGGTGACCTCTTTCGCCGTGCCCGTGCCGGCCACAACTCTCGATCGCAACCGTATGGACGAACCGTTGTACGGCCCTTCTTCTACCTCCACCACGCCAGTAGGGTGAGCTAGTACCAGCTCGACCCATCCCGGTCGGGGCATGCGCAGGTATCCCGTTTCAGCGTGCAGGGGGCGCCCGTCGCCGGTGGCGAAGGTCCGCTGCACGTAGGCCACAAACGGCTTGCCGACGTGCGTGAAAGTCACCGTCTCACGGAAACCGAATGGCGAGATGGTGGGATACTCTCCCTGCCCTTCGCCGCTCCAAGTGCCGAGCAGAAACCCCAGAGGCTCAACGTCCGGGTGGATGGGCCGGTCCATGTCGCCAGTATCGCCGATAGGAGCAAAGTCACGACCGACAGGGCTCTATCGGGATGGGCTCTCACCCGTGCCCGATCTCTCGTCCCGAAAGCTGACGCATCCGTCCGTCTGCTGTGGTGGACTGGGGAGGTGCCTGAGATCTGGACCGCACCGATGATTCAGCGACCTGAGCCCAAGATGGTGGCTGGCGAACGGGACAGCCTCGAGCAGTGGCTCGACTACCACCGCGCGACACTCCTGATGAAGTGCGGGGGGCTCACAGCGGACCTTTTGAAACAGCGTTCGGTGCCGCCATCTCGCTTGTCGTTGCTTGGTCTGGTGCGACACATGCATGAGGTCGAGCGCTGGTGGTTCAGGATGCACGCGGCCGGCGAAGACATCGGGTTTCCCTACGACCCCGATGCGGTTGGACTCGATTTCGAGGACATTGACGCGGCCGACGCCGAAGAGAACCTGATGGCATATCAGAAGGAATGCGACCTAGCTCGAGCTGCAGTGGCTGGACATGCCCTCGAGGATGTCGTTCCTAGCCGGCGACAACCCCCCGGTCCGGACCGCAAT
>CAZCCS010000579.1:0-1598 GCA_964497005.1 uncultured Acidimicrobiaceae bacterium
GATCGACGCCCGATAGGCCATCGGCAGCAGCTCGATCAGCTGCCCGTCCGGGTCACGGATGAACAGCGCCGCCCCGACGTCGGTCTCCTCCATGACGCTGCCCCCGAGAACAGCCGCACGGGAGGCGGTGTCGCGAACATCCCCCACGCAGAAAGACAGATGGGTGAGACCAGGCTCGTTCATCGCGCGCCGGCGGGCCGGCGGGTTCCCTTCCCGGTCGAAATGCAGCAACTCGAGCACGAACCCGTCCTTGCGTAGATAGAGCGCGGTCATTCCGAGGGGTGGGTCCACCTGGAGGAGACGGTCCGACGGCCGGTCCGGGACCTTCAGCTCGCGGACCACTTCGAACCCGAACAGCTCCTCGTAGAAGCGGCGCGACGTTTCGAGGTTGGTGACGCAGTGACCGATGTGGTTGAGGATCGCCGGTTCGCCGCCCTGGTGCTGTCCCATCGGGTCCCGAGCCTACGATGAGCGCGTGTTGTGTTTCGAGGACGTCGAAGTCGGCGACACCGCCCCGGTGCTGTCCCACAAGCTGACCAGAGCCGATCTCGTCGAGTACGCCGGCGCGTCCGGGGATTTCAACCCCATGCACACCGACGAAGTCGCCGCCAAGGAAGCCGGCATGCCCGGCGTGTTCGGGCACGGCATGCTCTCCGCCGGGCTGCTCGCCACGGCCATCACCAACTGGGCGGGAATCGGCCGGGTCGTGCGCTACCAGGTCCGATTCGTCAAACAGGCCTGGCCGGGCGAGGACTTCGCGACGTCGATAGCTGTCACCGGGAAGCGCCAGGAGGGCGGCGCTTACCTGGTCGACGTCGAATGCAGCCTGGCCAACGCCGACGGCGAGGTGAAGGTAAGCGGAGAAGCCACGGTAAAGCTCCCGTCCCGCGCCTGACGGCGGCGTCCGGGGCTGCTTCGCCGGCCCTAACTCGTTTTCGCCCGGTGAACGAGGTTGAACCGGGCGGTCACCACCGGCTCACCCGTACGGGCGTCTTTCCACAGCGTTTCGGTCACCATGAAGGTCATCACCGCGCTTTCCGTCTCGCGCTCGTACACGTCCGTCAGCACGTCCTCCCCCTGCAGCAAGTCGCCGACCACGACCGTTCGGTGGTACTCGAACTCCTGCTCGCCGTGAAGTATCAGGCCCGGCCCGAGTTTGCCCATCACCTTCCACAGCGGGTTGTCCTTGACCGGCTCCAGATCCGCCTGCAGCTCCGGGTAGGCGCCCCAATAGGGCATGGCGAAAGGGAAAGTCGGGGGAACCGGTACCGCCTCGAATCCGGCTTCGGCCGCCGCTCTCGGGTCCTGGTATATCGGGCTTTGGTCCTTGACCGCTTTGGCGAACACGGAGACCGGCCCCCGCTCGATGGCGACCACCCTGCGGGCTATGGGCCTCCCGATGAGATCCCCGTCGACTGGCATAGGCCCCGGAACCTACTATGACAGGCGTGTCAGAGTTCGACGTCGTCATACGCGGTGGAATGGTGATCGACGGCACGGGAGCTCCAGCCCGTAGGGCCGACGTCGGGATCTCCGACGGCAGGATCGCGGCGGTCGACGGTGCCGAGGTCCGCGGGGCAACCGAGCTGGACGCGACC
>CAZCCS010000580.1:0-1576 GCA_964497005.1 uncultured Acidimicrobiaceae bacterium
CCCACGAGTCATGCCTCCTTGGCGGCCGTTCGGCCGATCTCTGCCCCGTAGTCCAGCGCTGCCGCGACGGACTCGTCCATGTGGTGCTTCAAGTCGCGTCGCAGGTCCGCGACGTTGATCGCCGGGATGTGTCCTGCGTCGTTCCGGTGACGGGAGATGATCCGGTCGATCTCCATGTTGACCTTGTGGCGTTCAGGCATCTCGGCCATGGGGTCAGGTCTCCTTGGCTGGCAACTTGTCTACTGACCCGGTGCGCCGCAGGTGGTCGATGACACGCTCGGCGAGCCCGGCGCCGTTGTCGCGGTCGTACCACCGCGGGTCAAAGGTGTCCTCACCGATGTGGACCTTCAAAATCCGGTCCTGGTAGTAGTCGAAGCCGTAGCCGCCCTCGGCGATGAAGGCTCTGTGGGCCTCGTCAACGGTCATCGGGCGGGTGCGGGGGTGCACTACAGCGTGGTTCGGCGGCAGTGCGGCGTTGTTCCACAGCGCAGCGAGTACCGCGCCCTTGTCCAAGCCGGAGATGTCGATCAGTGGCATGTCGCGCCTTCCTCAGCGGGTGATGATCCACACCCGGTCGTAGTCGGCCAGGTCGTAGATCGCATCCCAAACCAGATTGAACTCGGCTAGGTCTGCGGTGTCGGAGAGTTCCTCCACAGCCTCGGTGAGGTCGCTGAACTCGTCAGCTGCTTTCACCCAGCGGGATGCGCGGACAATGCGGACAATGGCGTCGCGGCGCTCGATGAAGCTCATCGCCTCGTTGTGGAACACGTGGCTCAGGTCGATCGTGTGCGCCCACACGGGCCGTCCGGCGTTGACGCGTTCGCGGGCGAGCTGGTGCACAGCGGCCTTGTGTTCAGGAGTGGCGGGCATGGTCACGTCTCCCTGCTCGGGTTAGTCGCGGCACGTAGGTGCTTCACTAGCGCGCGGAACTCGGTCCAGTCGTCGATGTCGCTGAGGATCGTGACGAGAAGCGCGGCTGTGGCTGGCTCCATCGTCGCCGAGACCGTGTCCCGCCGCCGCTTGTCGAACCGGTCGATCTCGACCAAGTCTTGGCCGTGTAGCCGGGCCACGTTCACCTCGGACCAGAACATCTCGACCGATCCAAGGTGCTCACGCCATCCGGTGGTCATGTCAGTCCTCGCTTTTGGGGTCGGGTGATGCGATGGCGCGTGGGTGCGCGACAACAGTCGGGACGAGGCTGGGCGGGATGTCACGGATGGGGGGGAACCCGGGCATGGCGGCATCTTCCTCGTCGTCGTCGAACTCCTCGTAGCCAGCATCCGCCGCTGCCAGCGGACTTAGCGGGCAGTCCAGGTCGTGGTCTTCAGGTTCGGCGTCATCCGGAGCCCAGCAGGTGCACTCGTCCACGGGTCACGCCCCCTCGACTTCCTCATCGTTCTCGTCCACAACGCAAGCGCCAGCGCCTGCCCGCATGGCGAGGGCTTCCAGGGCGAGGCTGTTCAGGTACTCGTCCCGGTCGGCCTTGCTCATGGAGTCCCAGCCGTCCGGGAGATCCATGTACGCGACGTCGGGGTCATGGCTGAAGTCGTAGGTCTCGGAGGTGATGCGGATCCTG
>CAZCCS010000581.1:0-1572 GCA_964497005.1 uncultured Acidimicrobiaceae bacterium
GAGAAGGGCACACGCAAGGGAACGCAGGGCGTAAGCCGCCGGAGCCATCGGCGAGCCACGCCGGACATCGATGACTGGGGCGCAGCGCCAGATGCCGCATCTCCAACCCCTCGTCAGACTGTTGGACGACTCGATACGAGCGACGATCCCGAACCTGCAATACGCCGTTAAGTGGAAGAGGCCGTACTACGGGCTACCAGAGCTCGGGTGGATCATCGAGATGGCTGCGTACGACGTCTCCGTGAATATCGTATTTCTCGGCGGTGCCGATTTCGAATGCCCGCCACCACTCGGAACCGCCGATCGGAGTCGATATTTCAAGTTGACCACCCTGGAGGACGTGCGCCGACCGGAGCTGCACAGGTGGATCGAGGAGGCGAGCCGCACGCCTGGTTGGAGGTGAAGGACGACTCGTACTCACGGCGACGAACCGCGCAACCCGCCACGTCGGGCGCCGGCCGTAGAGGTCAGGTCTTGATCGGGCGATGTGCAATTTGGAAGACGTTGCCCCAGCCGTCGCGCACCATCGCTCTTCGATCTCCATATGGCGTGTCAACCGGTTCTTCTATGGTCACGGCCCCAGCCGCTTTGGCTCGGCCGTAGACGGCGTCTGCGTCATCGACATAGACGTACAGGAAGGCAGGAAACGGCTCCCTCTCGCCCGCCTCGCTCAACATGATGACCGAGTCGCCGATCCGAATCTCTGTTGGGCGTCCCTCTTCAACTTTGCCGCTGGCGCCGAAGACCACCCTGAGGAACTCGACTGCGCCTGCCACATCCGGAACGACCATGCGGGGCGTAACGGAGCGGTAGCCGGTCGGTGGCTCACGGTTGGTCACGTCCGAAGTCTCGCAAGATTGGTTGAGGACGGCAAAGGGAACCCTCCGTCGGCCCATGGGATCAGTTGCCCTTGAGATCAGAGGGCGTTCCCGGGTTGTGGAATGATCGGGGCGTGAGGGCATGGCGTGTAAACCGGTTCGGCGAGCCGAACGAGGTGCTTCAGCTGGAGGAGGTGCCCGAGCCCCGTCCCGGGCCGGGCGAGGTCCTCGTACGAGTGGATGCGTTCACTGCGAACTTCAACGACGTCGATGGGGTGCGGGGACGGTATCGAACCGTGAGTCCTCCGCTTCCTTACACTCCGGGAATGGAGGTGCTCGGCATGGTCGAGGCCGCCGGTGATGGAGCGGAGGGGTGGATTGGCAAGCGCGTCGTTACAGTGCCCACCGGAGCCTTCGGGGGCTACGCGGAAGTTGCCGTCGGAATGGCCTCGATGACCTTCGAAATGCCGCCGGTGGACCAACTCCCAAACGCTTTTGCGGCGGCCATCTACTTCCCCTTCCACCTCTCCTGGCTGGCTCTATACGAGCGCGGCAAGCTGCAATCGGGCGAGACCGTGCTCATTCACGCGGCTGCGGGAGGAGTCGGCTCGGCCGCCATACAGCTGGCGGTGCTCGCCGGCGCCAAGGTCATCGCGACGGCGGGCTCGGAGAAGAAGCTCGAACTGTGCCGTTCGCTAGGCGCGGAGGTCACCATCAACTACTCGGAGACCGACTTCGTCGAATCGGTGCTCGA
>CAZCCS010000582.1:0-1566 GCA_964497005.1 uncultured Acidimicrobiaceae bacterium
CGGCTGCTGCGGCATTGCGGAGGCTCCTCGGCTGGCGCTGCCTGCGCGACGGCACCGTGCCGGGCATGATAGCCGCGCCGTGAGCAGTGGTCGGCGACGCAAGCAGGGCAACGCGAAAACGCAGAGGCCGGGTGGCCGACCGGATGGGACGCCGCAGAAACGAGCTCTGCGGCGTCCCTGGATGGACGTGAAGAGAACTCAGCCGGGCGGGCAGGTCGTCCCGCTGTTGTAGAGGCACTCGTGGCCGATCGGCTCCGAGAATGAGCCGATGCCCGGAATGGAGAAGCCGACGACCGGGTTGTTGGTGGTCATCAGGTAGCCACCAGCTGGGCACACGCCGGCGACGCACGTCGAACCGCCGAACAGCGTGATGTTCTGCGCAACTGCGCTGAAGGGGTCGACGTACGCGGAGACGGAAGCGCCAGGCAGGTTCACCACCTCCACGCCGTTGACCCAGACCTGCAACATGCTGAGCTGGTAGCCGGCGCCGATGCCAGGCGTGGAGACGGGCGTGAGCTGACCGACCAGGACACCCGTCGACTGCACCGCCGCGGTACCCGCGACGGCACACGGGCCCAGGCAGACCTGGAACGGGATGGTGACCGTGATGAGGTCACCCGCGGAGCCGGCCGGACCAGGCGTGATCGCATAGCTGGGCGTTGCGCCGACCTGGCAATTCACCTGCACAGTCGCCGTGGTGTCGGAGATGCAGCTCTCGCCGACCGCAGCACTCTGAGGAGTCAAGTTGTAGACCCCGCCTCCGAAAAAGCCACCGAACGGCTCCGATGTCGCGTTGTTCGGCGCGGGTGCGAAGCACAATTGCAGCCAGGTCGAATTGTTGCTGGGTCCGCCCCCGTAGCCGACGGCCCCAGTGGCCGGCGAGCCGAACTGGAGGCCGAGCGTGAACGGCGAGGTCATGATCGGGATGTCGCCGTCCGGAAAACCTGCGCCGTTGTCCTCGCAGAAGCCCGACGCCGAGCCTGCGAAGACATGTGTTGGCGCGGCGACCGCCAGGCCGGCGACGGCCAGGCCGGCCGCCGCTGTGAACGCAAAAACGTGCCTTCTCAGATGCACTGTGGCATCCTCCTTCGTTGGTGAAACGCTGACCCGGTGCGGCCTTTGTGCCCGTCCGGGGATGCGGTTGCCTTCGGGGGGCCGGGCGCACACCCGGTTCCCCACCCTTAATAACGGCGGTGGTGATGCACTGCGTTTTCTCTAGTCCGGCGTTACCTCCGTTTGCGTGCGGACGGCGTCGGACATGGGTGCGCAGGCGTAACGACATCAATGCCTGCCGCGACGTCTCTCTCGTCGAGAGCCACATCACCCTCCCGCCGCGGTCCCGCGGCCCCCTTCCCGGCTGACCATGAAGGTCAGCTCGTCCCCGTCGACGACCCGAGCACGATAACGGCTTCGCCACCGAGAGGTCAACGGTCTCTCCCGTGAGGCGGGAGGCCGTCCAGCGGGATGGGTTCCGAACCGATGTTCGCGGAGATGGGCCATGGGTCGGCCGTCTCGTTTACACTGGCGCCCAGCGCGCCTTCACGGCTGCCGGAAGCGTGTGCCGAC
>CAZCCS010000583.1:0-1565 GCA_964497005.1 uncultured Acidimicrobiaceae bacterium
GAAGGTACCGACCCGCCCTCCGCCGTGGTCGGCCGCCCAGGACGGGCCGATGTCCGTAAGCCCGTGATAAAGGAACAGTCCAGCAAAGGCGACGGCGACAAGCGGCCAGCCCAGGCTCCACCTGACGCGGTACCGCTCCTGACGTTCGTACTCCCGGGCGGCACGCTCCTCGCCGTACGGCGATGGAGGGCGTACAACGCGAGCGGCGAATAGCTCACAGAACTGAGCACCATCCAGGTCCTGAAATTTCGCCAGCCGTGCCCCGGCCACAGCAGTTCTACCGTCTCCATGACTGCGGCCGACCACAACAAGAGGCCGACCGACGCCAGAAGCTTCGCGGCCAGCGGCCAGCCCTTACCCGGATCGCCCTGCCCCGTCACAGCCCGATTGTCTGCTAGCCGGTCAACATCACACCCCGAAGTCACCCACGGAAAGCCGAGTAGATCCACATGCGTTCCAAACGATTGCGAAAGTCGAGTGGGTGGATGATCGAGCGCGCCCGTCCGTATCCTTGGCCCCTGGTCGGTAGGACAGTCTCGGCAGGATGGTGCGATGGCAGAGCCGAATCGACGTGACCTCGGTCGGGTGTTCAACGAGGTGCCGGAGCTCTACGATCGGGTCCGCCCGGGATACCCCGATGAGCTGTTCGCAGACCTCGTCACCATCAGCGGCATCGACGAAAGGTCGTCGGTGCTTGAGGTGGGCTGCGGGACCGGTCAGGCGACGCGCTCGCTGGCAGCGCTCGGATGCTCAGTGACCGCAGTCGAGCCTGGCACGGAGATGGTCGCAGTCGCTCGCCAGCGGCTCGCCACCTTCTCCAACGTCAAAGTCGAGACATCGACGTTTGAGGAGTGGGATGACCGGGGGGCACGCTTCGACGTCCTCGTGGCTGCCTCGGCTTGGCACTGGGTCGACCCGTCGTTCGGTTGGCGGCGAGCGCACGACGTGTTGTATCCCGGAGGCTGGATTGCGTTGCTCGGCAACGTCGTTGTCCGCCGACCAGGAGAACCAGAGGTGTACGCCGAGACTGCCGACCTGCACGAGCGGTTCTCCCCCGGCAACCCCGACTGGGGCCATCCGCCGCTTGAGGACGACGTTCGCAGCACCGACGAGGGTTGGGGACTAGTCGAGGATCCCGGCGGCTTGTTTGGGCCAACGATCGTGCGCTGGTACCCGACCGTCCAGTGGTTCAACGGAGACGGCTTCGCCGATCACCTTCGCTCGTTGTCGATATTCCGCAGGCTCGATCGCGACGTCCGTGAGCCGTTGCTCGATGCTATCGCCGAGCGTATCCGCACGCGGATGGGCGACAGAGCATCACGCCGTTACCTGAGCGTCCTCCGCGTCGGACAACGCGCCGAGTAAACCCAGCGGCGAACGCGCAGCCAGCGAGGCGGATCGGCGGCGACCGTTGGGCTCACGATCCCTTGCCACGCCAGCCAAGACGCCCTCAACTCGGGTACGAAGTGACCCACAGAAAGCCGAGTAGATCCACGAATGTGCGAGTCTTCTCGCGCGAGCAAGTGGGTCGGGTCCACATCATTAGGCCGAAGTTACGAGATCTT
>CAZCCS010000584.1:0-1564 GCA_964497005.1 uncultured Acidimicrobiaceae bacterium
AGTGTGCGCCGGCGCGGTCCGGCGTTGGCTCGAAGCCAGGGAGGCGCTTCCGGACAAGCCGCTGATCGCGGGCGTCCCGGTCTCGACCAGGGGCGAGGAGAGCGCATCCTTCGGGGCCAACCTGATCTCGGCGATGTTCGTGTCGCTGGCCACCAACGTTGACGACCCGGTCGAGAGGCTGCTCGCCATCCGGGAAGCCACCAAGGGTGCGAAGGAAGAGTTCAAGGCGATAGGCGCAGATGCGTTGCAGGACTGGGCCGAGTTCTCGGGCCCTCGGCTGTTCGGTCTGGCGGTGCGCCTCTACTCGCAGTTCGAGTTGGCCGACCGGCATCCGCCGGCGCTCAACTTCCTGGTGTCCAACGTGCCGGGCCCTCCGATCCCGTTGTACGTGGCGGGCGGTCGGCTCGTGAGCCTGTACCCGATGGGCCCGATCTTCGACGGGATGGGGCTCAACATCACCGTCTTGAGCTACATGGACAAGGTCGGTTTCGGGTTCGTGGCTTGCCGCGAGCTGATCCCCGACCTCTGGGACATCGCCGACGCGGTCGCGCCGTCCCTAGACGAGCTCAAGCCCCGGGAGGCAACTCCGCGAGCGAAGCGGACTCCGCGACCTCGCGCTGCTGAGAGCTGACCAAGTCCCACTCGGTCAGACCGGATTCGGCAAGCGCTTCAGCCACGAATCGCTGCACGGCGCCGGCAAGGAAGAAACCGATGTGCCCGCCGGGGTACCAGGCGATGCGAGGGCGTTCCCAGTGCTCCCAAAGGCGCCTGGCCTGCCCGGCGGTGGACATTCGGTCGCCGGCGCCGGCGAAGATGAAGCGGCGGTCGTGCGGCACCTTCGGTGCGAGGGCGAGCGGGGAGACCACCCGGTGCACCGCGTCGGCCTGCAGACCGAGAGCCCCAGCTTTGTAGGCGCGGAGCCGCACGCTGGTCGGACTGTGCCGGCGGTACAGGTCGGGGAGGTCGGTGGCCGGCACCCCGGCGATGACGCATGACAGCCCGTCCTCGATCGATGCGACGAGCGACGCCACGTACCCGCCGAGGGACAGCCCGTAGACGCCGACGGGCACGTCGCCATCTTGGCTTCGGATCCACCGGATCACCGATCTGGTGTCGTAGGCGGCTTGGCTCATGCCATGGACGCTGTCGACCAGGTCGATCGACATGAAGCCTTCTCCCTTGCTGGTGCCGGGAGTCTGGCGGGGCCCATGCATCGGGAGCACCACCAGGGCGAGGTTGAGTTTGAGGTCCCGCTGCATGCGGTCGGCGCGGAAGGCGGGCAGGTCCATCGACGGCGTTCCCATCCCGAACCCATGGAGACACACGAGCCACGGGCGGCCCGGTTCGGGGGAGCGGACTATGTAGGCGTGGGCGGTGTGGTTGTCGACGTGGGCGAGGTAGCGCTCGGCCCCGGGCTCGCCGTCGTGGGGTCGGTAGCCGCTTTTGAAGGTGAGGTGCTCGTAGCGCTGGCGGCGGAAGGTGCGCTCGGTAGTGAGCTGGACTGCCGTTGGGGCGGGTGGTGTTTGGTGGAATGAGGCCGGGTCGTCCAGCCAGCCCATCGCGC
>CAZCCS010000585.1:0-1559 GCA_964497005.1 uncultured Acidimicrobiaceae bacterium
CGAACGGGGGCAGCGGGTGGAGCGCGGGCAGCGGGCGGAGCGCGGGCAGCGGGTGCGGGTGATGGCCCGGAGCCCCTCAGAGGACGGGCCCGGCGCCGGCCGGCGGCTGGTGCTGGTGCACGGCTCGATGGACCGCGCCACCAGCTTCGGGCGGCTGATGGCGCGGCTGCCCGACTGGCGCTGCGTCGCGTACGACCGCCGGGGCTACGCGGGCTCTTCGTCGCTGGGGCCGCCTGAGAGCTTCGACGAGCAGGTGGCCGACCTGGTGGAGGTGCTGGAGGGGGAACCGGCCGTTGTTTTCGGCCACAGCTACGGGGGCGACGTGGTCCTGGCCGCGGCGTCGCGGCACCCCGAGTTGATCCCGGCCGCGATGGTCTGGGAGCCGCCGAGGCCCTGGCTGCAGTGGTGGCCCTCAACGACCGCCGGCGGGGGCGCGGCCGACGACCTCGACCCGGAGGACACCGCGGAGTGGTTCATGCGACGGATGGTCGGCGACCGTGTCTGGGAGCGCCTTCCCGAGTCGACCCGGATGCAACGCCGGCGGGAGGGACCCACGTTCCGGGCGGAGCTGGCGTGCCTAATCGACGGGCCGCCGTTCGAGGCGTCTCACGTGCGGATCCCGGTGCTCGTCGGACGGGGCGGCAAGTCGAGTCCCCACCACCGCCGGTCGGCCCGAGAGCTCGCGGCCTCGCTACCGAGAGGCGAGCTCTGCGAAATCGCCGAAGCCTCGCATGGCGCCCACCTCAGCCACCCCGGCGAGCTAGCCGAACTGATCCGACGCGCCGGCGAACGGGCCTAGGACGAGCCGCCGCAGCGCCCTTCGACGCTATTTATCGCGATTTGTATCCGTATACGAGTCCAAATCGCGGAAAAAGCATCCGCGCCTCCGGTGAGCGCCCCTCTTGGCGACTACGCCGGCGGGCTGCGAGCATTGAAGGCGATGCTGCCGGCCCCAGATCAACACCCACCGGCCGCTCCCTCCCCCGCCGATAGCCGGCCGCCGGCCGCCGGCGACGACCTCGGGGCGTTCGACGTGGTAGTGGCCGGCGCCGGCCCGGCCGGCGTTGCCGCCGCCATCACGCTGGCGCGGCTCGGACGCTCGGTCGCCCTGGTGGACAAGGCCGTCTTCCCCCGGGACAAGTGCTGCGGCGACGGTCTGACCACCGCCGCGCTGCGGCGCCTCGAAGCCCTCGGCCTGGACCCGCGTGATGTGCCTTCGTGGGAACCGGTCGGCGAGGTGTCCGTCGTGGGCAGCGACGGCCGGCGGGTCGACCTGCCCCTGCCCGACGACGGAACCCAGTTCGCTGCGTCCGCCCGCAGGGAGGAGCTCGACGCCGCTGTCTTCGGTCTCGCGGTGAAAGAGGGAGCGATCCCCTTCGCCGGCGTGGGCGTCGCAGGCGTCGAGCCGGCCAACGGCGCCTACCCGGTGCGGGTCCGTCTCGCCGACGGATCCCAGCTGAGCAGCTCCTACCTCATCGCCGCGGACGGTTCGTGGTCCCCTGTGCGCAAATCGCTGGGCCTATCCAGCCCCGGCTACCTCGGCGACTGGCAGGCGGGTC
>CAZCCS010000586.1:0-750 GCA_964497005.1 uncultured Acidimicrobiaceae bacterium
TTTTCGCGGTTCGAAGGCAAGCTGGAGCAATATCACGGCAACCTTGGCCGGGCAATTGATCTCGGCGGTGGAGGGTGTCAGCCTGCTTCCAGGACTCGTCCTTGATCAGTCAACCGGCGTGGCGTAACCGACCCTTGGAGCGAAGGCGTGGCTGTGTTCTTCTTTGGGGATCCCGTCCCCCCGCCGCGGGCATGGCTGCTTGGACTGTCGAAGAACAAGGCGGCTTCCGCATCGATTGTGCTGCGGCTGCTCAGCCTCGACGATGACGCCAAGATCATGCCGAGTTTCGCCGGGCGCATGTGGCCGGAGGAGGTCGTCCAGGCGGTTCTCAAGCATCCGCGCCTCTCTGTGCGCATGGCGTTCGTCGGGTACGGGGGAGCGCCGATCGATCAGCGGATCCGACTCCTGGACGATTCAGATCCCAAGGTCCGCCGTGCGCTGGCCTATACCGCCGTGGAACTCGGGCTCGATCTCCCGGAAGAGGCTTTCGAGAGGCTGGTGAACGACCCTGATCCAGAGGTCCGGTGGGATATCGCGTCGCATCGGGCCCTTCCCTCCCGATTCCGCGTCGCCGGTGCTCATGATGCTGATCCCGACATCCGTGCCGAAGCCTGTCGCCGGAGCTGGGAGGAACTGCCGGTCGACTGCCAGGAGCGGCTGCTGGCCGATCCCGAACCCGCCATCCGCGCACAGGCCGAACTCGCTGATCTCGCAGACCGCCCCGTTCCGGCGGACCTCTTCGACCGGCCG
>CAZCCS010000586.1:760-1558 GCA_964497005.1 uncultured Acidimicrobiaceae bacterium
GATTGGCGGTGGCTATGTTGGGGAGTCCATCGCCGAGAGCAGGGCGCTGACGCGTGAGCTGGCGGAACGGCTCGCGACGCACGAGGAGGCCTCGTGGCGGAGATGCGTCGCGAGCAACCCATGGCTGCCGGCTGATCTCGTGCGGCGGCTCGTCGACGACCCGGAGCCGAGTGTTCGGATCGCCGTGTCCACACACCCTGTCCTCGGTGAGGACGAACGGTCAGCGATCGAGGTCGACATTGACCCGGTGATCCGGTACCGGCCTCCGTCGTGGGTCCGCGCCGAACAAAGCGATCAGCAGCTTCTGCGCTCGCTGGCGGCGTCGTCGAACGTGCTGATACGGCGAGGTGTCGCCTGCTCGGAGAACCTGCCTTCCGACGTGGTCAGCCTGCTCGCTAACGACGAGGACTTCGCGGTGCGTCTGCTCTTGGCCGAGCATTGTCTCCAGGCCCCGTCCGAGCTGCTGCTGTCGATGTGGGCAGCCTGGGATGGACTGTCCCGTCACCAGTTGCGGGAACATCCCAACTTCCCTCGCCAGGGGTTGGCACGGTTCGCCGATGACCCTGATCCAAGGATGCGGGAACTGGTCTTCTTCGACGATCAAGCCCCCGCCCAGCTCATCCACCGCCTCAGCCATGACGACGATCCCAAGGTCCGATGGCGCGCCCTCCATGACGAGCGCCTCAGCTCTGGCCGGATCGTCGAGCTTCTCGACGACTCGAACCCCAACCTGCATCGAGGAGCAGCAGCAGACCCGAGGCTGCCACCCGAGATACTCATCGACCTTCTCGAGGACGA
>CAZCCS010000587.1:0-1547 GCA_964497005.1 uncultured Acidimicrobiaceae bacterium
GCCCGTGGCGGGGCCTCTGGTCGGCGTGTTCTTCTCCCGCCACGCAGTCACCGACTACGAGGGATCCAAAGCGTCGGCGGCGACGGGCCTATACCCCCCGCTCATGCACGGCCTGCTCGAGCGCGGGGTGGCGATCGCGCCCGGCGCCTACGAGGTCTTTTTCCCGAGCCACGCCCACACCGACGACGACCTGTCCAGGACCGTCGAGGCCTTCGGTGAGGTCGCTGCGGCTATTCGGGGATGACCCGGGCGAGGGTCGCCAGCGCCCGGTAGGCCGCCTCCGCAGGGCCGACCTCGTCAGGTCGCAAGAGGTTGGCCATGATCCGCAGAACCCACTCCATCAGCGGCCTGCTCCGCATGCCCGTCGTCACCAGCACACGCATGATCTCCGGGCGGCCGATCACCTTCACGAACGCCCGGGCGACCTTGTAGTACAAGGCAAACTCGGCTTGGAGCCGCTGCTCGTAGGTGTGCAATGCCAGCCCGTCGCCCGTCGACAGGGCCAGGTGCACGGCGTCGGCCGCGTACCGGCCGGATTCGTAGGCGTAAGCGATCCCTTCGCCGTTGAACGGATTGATCGTCCCGCCGGCGTCGCCGGTCACCAGCCAGGTCGGGCCGGTGTGCGGACCGACGGACATGCCCATCGGCAGGCGGCCCCCTGTCGGCGCGCCGCACGCAGTGTCAGGGCTGATGCCCCACGACGACGGCGCGTACTCGCAGAAGCTCTGCAGCAGGTGGGTCGTGTTGACGGCCTTCCACTGGTTGAAGGTCGAAAGCAGCCCGATCCCGACGTTGATCCGGCCGTCTCCGACGGGGAAGATCCAGCCGTACCCGGGCAGTACGTTGCCGTCGCCGTCTCGTATGTCCAGCCAGCTGTCGATCCACGGCTCGTCGTGGCGGGGAGACAGCCAGTATCCCCGGATCGCCATCCCGAGGGGGTAGGCCCGGTTGCGGCTGGTGCCTAGAAAACGGCCGAAGCGGGAGTTGGCTCCGTCGGCGACCACGGTGTAGCGCGCCCTCACCTCGACCGGGCCGGCGTCGCCGTGACCCGAATCCCCCTGGGTGTCAGGCTCTGGTTTCCGCTTCACCAGCGCCCCGCGGACGAGGCCGCCTTCCACGATCGGCTCGAGTGCCTCGGTCCCGTCCCACACGGTGGCGCCGGCCTTGGCCGCCCGCTCCGCCACCAGAGCGTCGAGGTCCTTGCGGGTGATGACATAGCCGTATGAGGGCAGCTCGGGATGGTCCGGCCAGGACAGCTCGAGGGTCCGCCCGAACCCGTGAGAACGCAGCCCCGAGAAGCGGTGGCCGGCGCCGGCGAGCTCCTCGCCGAGGCCCATGTCTTCCAGCTGTTTGACGGATCGGGGCGTCAGGCCGTCGCCGCAGGTCTTCTCCCGCGGGTACCGCTTGCGCTCCACTACGACCACGTCATGCCCGGCGTTGGCGAGCCAGTAGGCGCAGGCCGCTCCTGACGGTCCCCCGCCTATCACCAGGACGTCGCAGTTGTGGGCCCCGGCGCGCGTGGAAGGGCCGGTGCCGGTGACTCCCAT
>CAZCCS010000588.1:0-1543 GCA_964497005.1 uncultured Acidimicrobiaceae bacterium
TTGGTGACCTTGCCCGCCTCCGACGTTGGCGAGTACTGGCCCTTGGTGAGGCCGTAGATCTGGTTGTTGAACAAGATGATCGTCAGGTTGACATTGCGTCGGAGCGCGTGCATCAGATGGTTCCCGCCGATGGACAAAGCGTCGCCGTCACCGGTGATCACCCACACGTGCAGGTCCGGCCGGCTCACAGCAATCCCGGTGGCGAGCGCCGGTGCGCGCCCGTGGATCGAGTGAACCCCGTAGGTGTTCATGTAGTACGGAAAACGAGAACTGCATCCGATCCCCGATACGAACACGGTGTCCTCCCGCTTGGCACCGAGTTCGGGCATCAGCATCTGCACCGCGGTGAGGATCGAGTAGTCGCCGCATCCAGGGCACCAGCGGACTTCCTGGTCGCTGGTCCAATCCTTCTTTGTGGTCACCGGGACCGCTACGTCTGTCATCGTGTCTCTTTCTCCGTGGGTTCCGCCGGCGATCAGGTCCGGTCGAGGAACAGGTCGAGCACGGCCGCCTCGATCTCCTCCGCCTTGAACGGCTTGCCCTGCGTCTTGTTGAGCCCCTTGGCATCGACGAGGAAATCGGCGCGGAGGAGCTTCACCAACTGGCCGAGGTTCATCTCGGGAACGAGGATCTTCCGGTACTTGCCGACGATCTCGCCCACGTTCGGCGGGAAGGGATTCAGGTGCCTGATGTGTAGGTGAGCGACCGAACGGCCCTGGCCCCGGACCCTCCGCAGACCCGCCTGGATGGCGCCATACGTCGAGCCCCAACCGACAACCAGCGCGTCCGCCTTCCCGTCCGGGTCGTCCAACTCGGCGAGCGGGATGTCCGCTGCGATCCCGGCGACCTTCGCCGCGCGCAACTTGGTCATGAGCTCGTGGTTGGCGGGATCGTATGAAACGTCGCCGGAGCCGTCCGCCTTCTCGAGGCCCCCGATCCGGTGGGCCAATCCAGGCGTCCCTGGAATAGCCCACGGCCGGGCGAGGGTCTGCGGATCGCGCAGGTACGGCCAGAACTCCTCGGTTCCGTCCTCGGCGACATGGTTTGCTTCGGTCGCGAAATCGACGCTGATATCGGGCAGCGATTCGACATCGGGCAGGCGCCACGGCTCCGCCCCGTTGGCGAGGTAACCATCGGAGAGCAGGAACACAGGTGTGCGGTACTTGATTGCGATCCGGGCCGCCTCGATTGCCATGAAGAAGCACTCCCCCGGCGTAGCCGGCGCAACGATCGGTACCGGCGTCTCGCCGTGGCGGCCGAACATTGCTTGCAGAAGGTCGGCCTGCTCGGTCTTGGTCGGCAGACCGGTCGACGGGCCTCCCCGCTGGATGTCGATCACCAGGAGCGGAAGCTCGAGGTTGACGGCGAGACCGATAGTCTCGGTTTTCAGGTCGACGCCTGGGCCGCTGGTCGTAGTGATCCCAAGCGAGCCGGAGTAGGAGGCGCCGAGAGCGGCGCCGATCGCGGCGATCTCGTCTTCGGCTTGGAACGTGCGGACGCCGAAGTTCTTGTGCTTGGACAGCTCGTGCAGGATGTCCGACGC
>CAZCCS010000589.1:0-1543 GCA_964497005.1 uncultured Acidimicrobiaceae bacterium
TTTACGGCCACGGTGCGGATGCGCGCTCGGTCTCGGTTGACGGCCGCGATCTGCGCCATGCGCTATCGGGTGACGCGGGCCTCAACCAGCTCTTGTCGCTGCACATCGGGTCGGAGACCCACCTTGCGCTCGCCCGCGCGCTTCAGCGACACCCCGTCCGCCACACGGTCTTGCACGTGGACTTTCAGATCGTCCGCCGCGACGAGGTCATCACCGCCGAGGTGCCGTTGGTCCTCACCGGCGAGGCCAAGGCCGTCGAGCAGGAGCGAGGGCTCGTCGAGCAGCAGCTGAACTTCCTCACCGTGAAGGCCACGCCGGACAAGATCCCGGGCAACATCGAGGTCGACATCTCCGGCCTGACCGTCGGCGAGGGCATCCGGGTCGGTGACCTGAAGCTGCCCGCCGGTGTGACGACCGAAGTCGGACCCGAAGAGATGGTCGCCCTTGCCGCGGTCACCCGGGCGGCGGTCGAAGAGGAGGCCGCCGAGGCCGAGGCCGCAGAGGGCGAAGCCCCCGCCGCAGCCCAAGGCGAGGCCGCGTCCGCCGGGGAGGCCCCGCAAGCGGAAGCTTCGCAGTCCGAGGAGGGCTAGCTGCTCGGCCGGCCCCGGTCCGGCACCCCATCCGACTTGCTGGCGGTCGGGCTCGGGAACCCGGGCTCGGAGTACGCGCACACCCGCCACAACGCCGGCGCCGACGTGATCGCGCTCCTTGCGAAGCGCCACGGCGGCCATCTCAAGCGGGGCAAAGAGGACGCCCTGGTGGCCGAGGTGCGGGTTAACGGCCGGCGCCTCGCCCTCGCCTTCCCGCAAACCTACGTCAACGACTCCGGCCGCTCCGTCACCCGCCTCGTCCGAAGGTTCGGTATCGAGGATCTCTCCCGCCTGGTCGTCGTCCACGACGAGCTCGACCTGCCTCTCGGCATCGTGCGGGTCAAGGCCGGAGGCGGCCTCGCCGGCCATAACGGGCTTCGATCGATCAAGGCCCATCTCCACACGGACGAGTTCTCGAGGATCCGGATCGGGATCGGCAAACCACCCGGGGGCAAGGAAAAAGGTGCCGACCACGTGCTGAACGCCCCCAGCCGAAAGGACCGTGAGGAGCTGGACGTGAGCATCGAGGTCGCGGCGGACGCCGTCGAATGGATGCTCGAGCACGGCGTGTCTTCTGCGCAAAACCGGTTCAATGGTTGAAGTGCCATCGGCCGCCCTATCCCCCCTTCTTCCGCTACTTCGTACCGACGAAACCTTCTCGTCGCTCCGTGACCTCCGCACCGCGGTGGTCGCGGTGCCCGAGCCGGCGCGGGCGTTCGCCCTCGCCGGCATAGCCGACGCTTCCCGGCGCCGGCCCGTCCTGGTCGCGGTCGCCACCAACGCCGAAGCCGAGCGGCTCGCCAACGATGTAGCCGCTTTCGTAGGTCGCGACCAGGTGGACCTCTGCCCCGCGTGGGAGACCCTCCCCTTCGAGCGGGTCAGCCCCAGTGTGGAGACGATGGGCCGGCGGCTCAGGACCATGTGGCGTCTCCGCTCGGGCCCGGACAGGATCC
>CAZCCS010000590.1:0-1291 GCA_964497005.1 uncultured Acidimicrobiaceae bacterium
TGCGGTCGCTCACCGCCCCCTCCCAGGGGAGACTCAGGCTCGAAGTGGATGGTTCTAGGGACCACGGGACACGCCCGGGGCGATCTCGAAAGGAACCTGAATGCCACTTCGTTCTTCGATGTTTCGAAAGGCGGTGCTAGCCGGAACTCTCGTGACGGGAGCCGGCCTGGCTAGCGCCGGAATAGCCGCGGCCGCTGGCGGCTCCACCAGCTCGACGAATTCGGCCGGCACCTCGAATCTTGTCGCTTCGACGTCCAATGGGAGCGGTTCGAACAGTGCTCCACCCGATCCCGCAACCGTGACCCACGGGCCCAACGAGACACTTCTCGCCGGCACCGACCTCCAGAAGGCTGATGCGGCGGCGCAAGCCGCAGTGCCGGGCGCGACGATCATCCGCGCCGAGACCGACTCGTCGGGTGCGGCGCCCTATGAAGTCCACATGAAGAAGACCGACGGCTCCTACGTGACCGTCGAGCTGGACTCGAACTTCAACGTGGTCAAGACCATTTCGGGCTTCGGGGCCGGTCCCGCTGGCGGCCAGGCACCCAACGGGGCTCCGCCAACCAATGGAAGTTCGCCGGCCAACGGCACTGCGGCACTGCCGAGCAGTTCCACCAGTACCTCCGCCGCTGCCTGATCGCCTTCGTCGGACTCGTCCCTCGCGGATTAACTGGCCGCGGGGGCGGCCGGCGGCGAAGTAGGCATGGCGAGCAGGTACGCGTTGTCGCATCCGTTCGCGCTGACACCGGGGTGGGACTCACGCGACCTCCGGGCCACGTAATCAGGTGACCGAGAGTTCTGGGTGATAGAAACGCAGAATGAGGAAGGGGCAAGGAAAGCCACCTCAGGGTGGTAAACGGCGAGTGCGGCAGGTTCCCGCTCCTAAACACCGATTGAAACGGCATGACGAGGCCGGGACGCCAAGCTATCTCCCACCTGGAGCGATGTGGCCCGAAGAAGGATCCGGGTTTGAGCCCAGCTATTACAGCCCCGCTGGACAACTTCTTCAGGAGGCTCAGATCGTATCGAACATCAGCCGTGATCCAACTGGTGTGTGGCGTGCGGTTACCAGAAGCTGGGGCGTATGGATCCTTGGCGTTGGTCTGTTGGTGACAGTGCTCGCCGCCGTGGTCAGTGCCGCTCTGTAGATCCGTTCATTAACGAGACTGGTGCGACGATAGGCTCGTCGCATCTCATCGAAGCGTGGCCAATCTCCTCGAAGCCTGGCCCGAGCAGACGATCGTGCCAGCGCTCGCCGCTCGTGGCGCCGAAGGCTGAGGCAAAATCGGCG
>CAZCCS010000590.1:1301-1538 GCA_964497005.1 uncultured Acidimicrobiaceae bacterium
TCTTTGATTGCACCAATGACATCGATCGCCGACGCGCGGGGTTAGACGGCGACTTGGCATGGATCTGGTAAAAATGGGCCTGGGTGCTGTGGGGTAGGCGCTCGTGCATGGGAGGCAGCAATGCGAAGGGGTGTGAGGCGTCAGCCGAACCGGCTTTTTAGCCAAGGGACCGCTTGTCTCTTCGCTCTCGGCCTAATCGGAGGCACGCTCGCAGCTGCTGTTCCGTCGGGCGCTTCC
>CAZCCS010000591.1:0-1538 GCA_964497005.1 uncultured Acidimicrobiaceae bacterium
GTCCCATTTGTGCTGTCGAAAGCTAGCGCGACCCGCGCCCGGGACGCGGTGTGACGACGGTGAGGTGTGCCCCGGGCAGGGCCCTACGATAGAAAGACCATGCCGACACCGATCTCCAAAGAAGACGTGGCGCACGTGGCTCGCCTGGCGCGGCTCGCCCTCACGGACGAAGAACTGGATCGTTTCACCGGGCAGCTCGGAGCTGTGCTCGAGCACGCCCGCGACGTTGAGGCCCTCGACACAGCAGGTGTCGCTCCCACTGCTCATCCCCTTCCGGTTCGCAACGTGTTCCGTGAGGACGATGTGGAGCCGCCGCTCGACAGGGAAGAGGTCCTGTCCCAGGCGCCCGCCGTGGAGGACCACAAGTTCAAGGTTCCACGCATCCTCGGTGAGGCTCCGTGACCCGATCGGAGGACTTGCGGAGCGCGCCCGAGATCGCGGCAGCGGTCCGCGGCGGAGAAATCTCAGCGACCGAGGTGCTCGAAGAGCATCTCGCGCGCATCACCGCTTCAGAACCCGTGGTGCACGCGTTCAACCTCGTCCTAAGCGACCAAGCGCGGCAGCATGCGGCTGCCGTGGACGAAGCGGTCGCCGCCGGCAGGGATCCGGGACCGCTGGCGGGAGTCCCGGTGGCACTTAAGGACAACCTGTGCACCCGGGGCATCCCAACGACGTGCTCATCGAGGATCCTCGAGGGATGGAGACCGCCGTACGACGCGAGTGTGGTCGAGCGCCTGCGCGCAGCCGGCGCCATTGCCATCGGCAAGACCAACCTCGACGAGTTCGCTATGGGTTCCTCGACCGAGAACTCGGCGTTCGGGCCGACCCGTAACCCGTACGACCTCGAAAGGGTTCCGGGAGGCTCGTCGGGGGGAAGCGCCGCCGCGGTCGCAGCCGGCTTCGCCCCCCTCGCGCTGGGGTCCGACACCGGCGGGTCGGTCCGCCAGCCCGCCGCCCTATGCGGTGTGGTCGGGGTAAAGCCGACCTACGGGGTGGTCTCCCGTTACGGTCTGATCGCCTTTGCCAGCTCCCTTGACCAGATCGGCCCCTTCGCACGAACGGTGGCGGAGGCAGCGCTCCTCCTCGACGCGGTTTCAGGCCCGGACCGCAGAGACTCGACCTCCCTGCAAGACCCGGCGCCTTCAGCAGCCGAAAGACTGGCCGCCGGGGTCGAAGGTCTTCGCATCGGCGTGGTCAGGGAGCTCGCCGGCGCAGAAGGCATGTCGCCCGACGTCGTCGCCCGCACGAGAGAGGCCGCCGACGCTCTCGCCGCGGCCGGCGCCAAGGTGGACGAGGTCAGCGTCCCGGCCGCCGTGTACGGGCTGTCCGCCTACTACCTCATCGCACCCGCCGAAGCCTCGTCGAACCTCGCGCGCTACGACGGCGTCCGCTACGGCCTGCGGGAGCCGGGCCGCGACATCGTCGACATGTACGAGGCGACGCGCGGCGCCGGGTTCGGCAAGGAGGTGCGCCGGCGCATCATGATCGGCACCTATGTGCTCTCCGCCGGCTACTACGACGCCTATTATCTGCGGGCG
>CAZCCS010000592.1:0-1534 GCA_964497005.1 uncultured Acidimicrobiaceae bacterium
TTCGGCATCGCTCGGGCGCTGGCCAGTGGTGCGACCACGATGACGCAGACCAGCGCCGTGATCGGTACCGCGCAGTACCTGTCGCCGGAGCAGGCGCGCGGTGAGGCGGTGGACGCGCGGTCCGACGTCTACGCAACCGGTTGCGTGCTTTACGAGCTGCTCACCGGCCATCCGCCGTTCGTCGGGGACAACCCGGTGTCCGTGGCGTACCAGCACGTCCGGGAGGACCCGCTGCCGCCCAGCGACTCCAACCGGGACGTCCCGCCCGACATCGACGCGGTGGTCCTCAAGGCGCTGGCGAAGAACCGGATGAACCGGTACCAGAGCGCCGGCGAGATGCGTGGCGACCTGTTGCGCGCGGCGAGCGGGCGGCCGGTCATGGCCACCCCGGTCATGCGCGCCGAGGAGCGGGTACCGCCGACCCCGCCACCGCCGAGGGTCGTCGGGAACCGGAACACGGGCGCGTACCCGCGGGTACCGCAGCGCCGCCAGTCCTCGCCGTGGCTGCTCATCACGCTCGTGATACTCGGCGTCGTCGCCCTGGGTGCCCTGGGTACCGGTCTGTACCTCGCCAACCAGACGAAACAGTCGGTGGTACCGGCGATCCAGGGGCTCAACCAGAACGAGGCGGCCTCGCTGCTGACCCAGGCGAAGCTGACCGGAGCGCCGACCCCGGTGTTCGACGCCAACTGCGTCAAGGACACCGTGACCCGCCAGGACACGCCGGCCGGTCAGAAGGTCACCGAGGGCAGCGCGGTCGGCTACGACGTCTGCGGCGGTCCCCAGTCGACGACCGTGCCGCAGCTGGCCGGGCTCACCCAGGACCAGGCGAACACGGCGCTGCAGCAGGCCAAGCTCACGGGCGATTTCAAGCAGGTCGACGGGCTGAAGGACGACAAGGGCAAGGTGGTCGCCGGGTCGATCAACCCCAAGGAGGGGGCGAGCGTCCCGGTGAACACCAAGGTCACCGTGGGCATCTCGCTGGGCAACCAGAACGTGGTACCGGACCTCAGCGGCATGACCAAGGATCAGGCCACGGCGACCCTGAACCAGCTGGGCTTCACCAAGGTGAGCTTTGTGGACCGCGCAGGGGCCAGCCCGGATCAGGTGGGGAAGGTGACCGGGCAGACGGTGGGGAAGGGCACCACGAAGTACCTGACCGACTCGATCACCGTATTCATCGGTAAGTCCGACCAGCCGTCGTCCTCGCCGAGCGCCAGCCCGACGAACACCGCCGGGGGCTGATCGGAGGGCTGGGCGTCAGGCCGCGAAGGCGGCCTGGCGGCGGGACTCCACCTCGGCGACCAGCGTCGGGGCCCGGTCCAGCGCCTGCGGGTACCCGCAGGAAGCCAGCCAGTTCGCCAGGATCAGGTGTCCGGACTGGGTCAACACCGACTCGGGGTGGAACTGCACGCCCTCGATCGGCAGGGTCCGGTGCCGCATCGCCATCACCACGCCGGACTCGGTCCGTCCGGTGATCTCGATCTCCTCGGGCAGCGTGGACTCCACGACCGCTAGCGAGTGGTACCGGGTG
>CAZCCS010000593.1:0-534 GCA_964497005.1 uncultured Acidimicrobiaceae bacterium
AGCGCGGGCGATTGGCGGCGGCAGGGACCGGACACTGATGGGCGAGCTGCGCAGGGTCGCCGCCGACAAGGTGCATCCAGGCTCGACGCTGAGGCTCGACGTAGGCGAGGAGGGCATCTGCCTGGTGCGCATCGGTGACGCCTTCTACGCGGTAAGCGACCGTTGCAGTCACGCCAACGTGTCGTTGTGCGAGGGGGACGTCGACGAGTTCGAATGCACCGTCGAGTGCTGGAAGCACGGGAGCACCTTCTCCCTGATAGACGGCCAGCCGCAGTGCCTGCCCGCCACGCAACCGGTCAAGGTCTTCCGGGTGGAACTCGACGGCGACGACGTCGTGGTGAGCGAACCGTGACCGCGCAGCTCGTCATCGCCGACCTCCACGCCGAGGTGAACGGCCGGGAGATCCTGCGCGGGATCAGCCTCACCGTTCGATCCGGCGAGGTCCACGCGGTCATGGGTCCGAACGGATCCGGCAAGAGCACCCTCTCCCATGTCCTGCTCGGCCACCCCGGTTACAAGGTCACCAAAGGATCC
>CAZCCS010000593.1:544-1531 GCA_964497005.1 uncultured Acidimicrobiaceae bacterium
GACGGGACCGACATCCTGGCGCTGCCCACATGGAAGCGTGCGCAAGCCGGGTTGTTCCTCGGCATGCAGTATCCGATCGAAGTGCCGGGAGTGTCACTTCAGGACGTGCTGTCCGCCTCGTTCACGGCCGCGGGAAGAAGCCCGGGAGAGGTGCCGGCTCTCGTCCTCGCGGAGGCGGAACGGGTCGGCTTCGACGAGCGCTTCTTGTCGCGCCCACTCAACGTGGACCTCTCCGGGGGCGAGAAGAAGCGCAACGAAACCGTCCAGCTCGGCGTTCTCAACCCCCGCTTCGCCGTCCTCGACGAAATCGATTCGGGTCTCGACGTCGACGCGCTCCGCGCCGTCGCCCGGCGGGTCGAAGCGGCAACCAACGAGACGGGTCTCGGGGTTCTCGCCATAACCCACTACACCCGGCTGCTCACCGAGCTGCGCCCGGATCACACCCACGTGCTGTCGCGCGGCCGCATCGTGGTGAGCGGAGGTCCCGAGCTCGCCGACGAGCTGGAGAGAACCGGTTACGCCGACTGGGCCGAGGAGGAAGCGGCCGCTGCCGGCGACGGAGTCGAACCCGCTCGGCCGGCGCCGACCGATCCGTTCGCCGACCCGCTCGCCTGAGACCGTGGCACCCCGGAACCGCTGGTGGTTGCTGGCGAGCGTTCTCTTCGGGTTGCTCTCGTCGAACATCAACTTCACCGTGTTCAACGTCGCCCTGGTCGACATCTCCCGGAACCTGCACACCACCGAATCGACTCTGACCTGGGCGATCACCGGGCCGCTGCTCGTCGTCGGTGTCGCGGCGCCGATCCTCGGCAAGCTCGGCGATCTCCACGGTCACCGGCGCCTCTACCTGATCGGCCTGATCGGCTCCTTGGTGTGCGCGGCGTTGACGGCCGCGGCCTGGAATGCCGGCTCGCTGATAGTGGCGAGGTTGTTCTCCGGTCTCGGCGCGGCCTGCCTGACCGCGTCGTCGTGGTCGCTGCTGTTCCG
>CAZCCS010000594.1:0-1526 GCA_964497005.1 uncultured Acidimicrobiaceae bacterium
ACACCATTGCACGATGTCCGGAAGTCTTTGCAGTTCTTCCGCCAGGCGGGTGTGATGTCATGCCCATTCGAAGCTGGACAAACTGCGAGGCCATTCGGCGGAACAATCATAGACCGGCACGCACGGTCATCTAAAGTTTCCGGCAATGGACGGGCGACGATGTTTCGAACTTTCACAACTTGCTCTTCTGATGCTCTGCGCTGCGGGCGCCACTGCAGTGTGCGCAGCCCGTGAGGAGCAACCCTCCTCGCTCGAGGCGGCCGGGACCCACTCGAGTATCCTGGCGAGCTACACGGGTGAAGCGGCAGATAACCCAATTGGCGGCATTCGGGAGGGTGCTGCGTACGCCGGCCGGATTTCCCTCGATGCGCATTTCGCGCTCGGTATCGAGAGCGGCGAAGTTCGCATGATGCTCACCAGCCGTCACGGCCAGGAACTCTCCCAGACGCGAATTGGCAACAACACCTCTGTGCAAGAACTCTACGGCCTCCAAAAGAGCAGCCTGGCGCTAGTGACCTATAGCCAGGTGTCCAGCGACGGGCGGTTCAAGGTCGAGCTTGGTCGCACGGCGGCCAACTTCGAGTGGCTCAACTCACCTCTCTATTGCCAGTTCCAGAACAACTCGGTCTGCCCGGCGCCGACGTTCGTCTTCAAGACGAGTAATCTCACCTATTTTCCCGCCGGCAGTTGGGGGACACATGCGAAGGCGTGGGTGACCGACCGAACCTATCTGCACGCAGGTGTGTACGAAGTCAATCCGGAACTGAAGACGGCACGCGCCGATGGGCTGGATTGGAGCACCCGCAGTAGCACCGGGGTCATGGTGCCGTTCGAGGTGGGTTATTCGACATCGTTCGTAAACGATCCACTTCCACGGCAATACCGAGTCGGTGGATGGTACGACGCAGCGACATACTCAGACCCGGCGCAGGATGATTCTGGACAACTCGCCGTCCTCTCAGGCCGTCCGCTTGCAGCTCGGCGGGGGCGATCTGGGGCGTTCCTTTTATTCGAGCAGATGATTCGGCGTCCCGATCCCGAGGCCGAGCGTGGCTTGAGATTGTTCGGCGCGGTCCTGACGCGTGTGTCGGGACGGACCACCGAGGATTGGTTCGCCGAAATCGGCCTGGTCCAAACCGGAACCTTCGTCGGTCGTGACCACGACACGCTCGGACTCGTGATCAATGAGCAGCAGTTGAGCTCGCCAGTCCTCGAGAGCATCGAGACGGCTCGGGTCGCCGTCGGCGGTAACGCAAATATCGCTCATCGCGAGCTAACACTCGAGCTGACCTATGGCGTGCAGCTGGGGGCTCACGTCCGGGTCTCACCCAACCTGCAGCTCATCCTGGATCCAGACCAGCAATCAGAGCCCTTTCGTACTCGAAATATTCCAAACGCCTGGGTGATCGGCCTGAAGTTTACGATCGCTGTGAAGCGCAGCGGAACCCCATCAGGGCACGCTGACATCAGCCGCGCGTGGCCGAAACGCGCTGGGCGAAACGCCGATGAACCGCTTGAACGCGCGA
>CAZCCS010000595.1:0-1519 GCA_964497005.1 uncultured Acidimicrobiaceae bacterium
GCTTGACTGACCGGTCCCGGTAGAAAGGCAACGCGACGTGCCGGAAGATCCGATTGACATCAGGACCGTACCCGTCGAGGAGTACTGGAAGGTCTTCGAGAAGAAGTGGACGAGCCTTCTCAGCTACCGCTACTTGGGACGGGTCAACTCCGGCCTCGACACCAACCACGGCGCCGAGTTCATGGCCATTCGCCATGACATGCGGAACCCACTCGGCGGGATCATGGTGGCGCCGCTCTGCATCTTCTCCCCCGAGGCGGGAGGGATGAACGACGACGAGTTCGTCCCGAACCCAGTCATCGCGTCGATGCAGATCGTCGACGACGCCCGAGGTGTCCGCAGGCTCCACTCGATCCCGGAGGTCGTTCGCCTCGGACGCCAGATGGGTTTCAGTCGCACCCTCATCGTCGACGCAGACGACCGCTCGAGGGTCGTGGCAATCTCGGAGGGCATGGGCGTCTCACTCGGCGGCACCCCGGGCGCCTACGAGAAGGTGGACAACCCTCCCATCGCCATCGAGGACTCGCCCGACCTGCCCCCGTTGTACGAGGTGTTCGGGGCGGCCCAAGGGACGGACGGTTCGTGGCGCCTTCCTCGTTTAAGCCTCGAGATGGCCTCACCGGACGCCGCTCTTCACCTAGGCCCGCAACACATAGTCATCGAGAAGGCCGCGACCGACGCGGCCGCCTCCATCGCCGGCACCGACCAACTGCAGGCGGAGAGTTACCACTGCATGTTTGCCGCCCGTGGCAAAGTCGGACCCTTCAGGGCTACGGCAGAGGCGTTTGCTGGGTCGACGGGGCGCATCGGCGCGAGGGTCACGATCAACGACGAGGGCAACGATGACCGGGTGGTCACCAGCGCGTCCCTGCAATTCCGGGGCGTCTACTGAGTGGAAAGCGCGGAGCAGGAAACTCAATCCGGTCACCTCGTGGGAGGAACATTGACCGGCAAATCGGTCCTGAGAGCCCTCCTCTCAGGACCGCCGTTCATCGCTGCCGACTGCTACAGCGCCCTGACAGCCCGAATCGTCGAGGAGGTCGGATTCAAAGCTGCCTATATGGGCGGTCACGCAACGGGGATGATGCATTACGCCATCCCCGACAACGGAGTGCTGACCACAACTGAGATCATCGAGCAGGCGTCGCGAGTCGCTGAGGTCATCTCCATCCCGCTCATCATCGACGCTGACCAGGCGGGTGAGACCGTCGCCGACGTGCACCGCAGCATCCAGCGATTCGAGAAGGCCGGCATCGCTGGCGTTCACATCGAGGACGAGTTCGCGCCCAAACACTCCCCCTTTGACGGTCCCCTGCTGCCCATGAGAGACATGCAGGCTCGGGTCCGGGCTGCCGTAGCTGCCCGCCGGAGCGACGATTTCGTGCTGATCGTCCGTTCCGACGAGTTGTACAACGTGGGCGGTGGCGGGGGCGGCTCACTCGAGGAAGCGATCCGGCGGGGAGTGGCCTATGAAGAGGCGGGAGCGGACGTCTACCTTCCCACCTTCGCCACCGAGGAG
>CAZCCS010000596.1:0-1514 GCA_964497005.1 uncultured Acidimicrobiaceae bacterium
CGCTTGTTCCCATTCTTCTTGTTCATTACGACGGCCGCGACGCCCGATGGGGGCGGCTACTGGCTGGTCGGCCAGGACGGGGGAATCTTCACCTTCGGTGACGCCGGCTACTACGGCTCGATGGGTTCCACCCCGGCACAGTGGCCGGTCCTGGGCATCGTCACCCGGCCAGGAGGGGGCGGATACGAAGAGGTCGACACCGCAGAGCAGGTCAACAGCTTCGGCGGCCGTTTCGCGGCCGACGCCGGCGGCCAGGACTTCTCGATCTCGGGATGTTCCCCATCACCGGTGAACGCGAACGCCACCTGCACGTTCACCTTGTCAGGCAACACAGCCTTCGAGCAGGGCGTCAGCATGTCGGTTTCCTCGTCGGCGTCAGGCACCTCCGGGTCGCTCAGCCAGACTGGGGCAGCCCTGTTCAACAACACCAACCCCGGGCAGGCGATCGCCTTGACCTCCCACGGCTCGACCCTGCTCGGCTACACGCTCACGGTGACTGTCACGTCCGCTTCCGGGATAAGCCACTCGATGAGCGTCAAGGTCAACGGGCTCGCGTAGGACTCCCGGGCGAAAGAGAGAAAATTCTGGAGGGGCTGTCAACCCAGCAGCCCCTCCAGTCCGTCATAAAGGCAAGAAGGTGACCAGACAACCCGACAGAGATCAGGAGCTGAAACACCTATGGGCACGCGCCTACCAGACGGCTTTCAAAGTGCTGGCAAACCGGGAGGACGCTGAAGACGTGGCGGTCGAGACCCTCGCCCGATACTGCGCGCAGCGAAAGGCGCCTCCCGACGTCCCCGCAGCGTGGGTGACGAAAGTGGCGGCCAACCTGGCGATCGACACCTGGAGGCGCGAGCGCACACGGCGCAACCGTCTAGCCGGCCCAGTCGGTGCGCTATCCGGCCACGAGGAGCCGTACAGCCGCGTCGACCTTCTGCATGAGCTCGCGGCCCTGGCACCCCGCCAACGTGACACCCTCATCCATCGTTACTTTTTCGACCTCTCCGAGCAGGAGACGGCTGCCCGCCTCGGCGTGTCGCCAGGGAGCGTGAAACAGCACACCAGCCGCGGTCTCGCCACGCTGCGTCGCAACGCCAAAGACCAGGAGCGGTGATGTTCGAGGATCCCAACCCGCCCGAGTACACGCCCGACCGGCACCGGCGGGTCCTCAAACGGGCAAGAGCGATCCGGGCACGCCGTGCCGTGGTGCCGCTCACCGCTGGCGGGGCCGCCCTCGCGGTGGCCGGTGTTCTCGCCGCGTTGCTGGTCCCCGGGTCGGGAAACCATCTCGTTCGAACTGCATCACCGCCTCCGCCGGAGACTTCGGTAACTGCCCCTCCGGGCTCAGCATCTACGCGCGAGCCGGCTCCGACCACAGTGCCGGCGACCTCGACGACCGTTCATCAAAACACGCCGGCAACAACTGTAAAGCCGGCGGTCGCGCCGGCGACCCCGCCGCCTCCGCGTACTACCACCACAACTGCCGCTCCCACGTTGCAGCTCGACAACTCGTC
>CAZCCS010000597.1:0-1509 GCA_964497005.1 uncultured Acidimicrobiaceae bacterium
ATCTGACGCCCGAGGCCTACGAGGAGTGCTGGGAACGCTTCGCCCACGCGATCCGCCCGCTGGGCGACGCCGGCAAGCTCGGCGTGGTCATCCTCCAGTACCCGTCGTGGTTCACGCCCCGCCCCGAGGCGTGGGCCGAGCTTGCGCTGGCGCCGCACCGGCTCCCCGGCGTCCGCCTGGCCGTCGAGTTCCGAAGCCCGAAATGGCTTGACGGCGACGCCTGCGAACCGACCCTCGAGTGGCTGGAAGAACACGGGCTCGGCTTCGTCTGCGTCGACGGGCCACCCGAAGGTCCGAGGGCCCTGCCGGCGGTGAGCGCGGTGACCAGCGAGGTGGGCGTCGTGCGCTTCATCGGGCGCCGCAACGTCGATGACGAGCCCTGGACCTGGCCTTACCGATATGGCGCCGACGAGTTGGAGTCGTGGGTCCCGCGCCTATCGGACCTGGCGTCGTCTGCGAACCAGGTCCACGTGCTCATGGACAACTGCTGGGGCAGCGACGCGGTCGACAACGCAACGGCCCTGGCTTACCTGCTGGCGAACGGTAAGAGTCAGCCTGGCGGGGCCGGCTGCACCACCGAGCCGTGATGGCAGACCATTCGCCACCCGTCGTCGGCTGAGCGGACGAAGATGTTCACGGTGGCGACGGTCACGCCACCCTGGTCGCCTAACAGGTTCTCGTCGAGGGAAACCCAGGCGGCGTCCCCGTCGACAAACGCTGCTTCCCTCGTGAGCACGAATTGGATGTGCTGCCCGCCTTGGAAGAGCGCGAAAAAAGACGCCGCGACCGGGCCCCAGCCCTCCAGGGTCGCCCAGCCGGGATGTGTGCAGATAGCCCGGTCGGAGCGCTCCCACAGGTCCGACATGGCGTCCATGTCCTTCGACTCGAAAGCCTCGTAATACCGGCGGTTGGCAGCGAGCACCGCAGCCTGGTCGTCCACCGCGGAGACGCTAATGCCGGCCGAGGGCGGGGCCGGCGCCGCCGGAGGACCTTTTTCCGGATCGGATACCGTCGGACGCCATGCGTGTTCCCCCCTCTCCAACGGCCGGGCCGCGGGTGCGAGGCGCCGGAGGAGTGGAGATCGCAACGTGGCACTACGGCGGCGACGGCCCTCCCCTGTTGCTCGCCCACGCCACCGGATTCCATGGCAGGTGCTGGATCCCGTTCGCTGCGGCGCTCGCGGACCGCTTCGACGTGTGGGCGCTGGACCAGCGGGGGCACGGGGCCTCCGGCAAGGCCCCCGGTGGGCGCTACGACGACTGGTCGCTGTTCGTCGACGACCTCCTCGCCGTGGTCGACACCCTCGGGCTCAGCGGGTGGCGGGCGTTCGGTCACTCGCTCGGCGGTGCCGTGCTGCTGATGGCCGAGACCAGGCGCCCGGGGACGTTCACCGGGATCTGCTGCTTCGAGCCCGTGGTGGTCCCGCCGGAGATGCTGTCGGGGGAGACGCCCTCCGAACGGCCGCGGCTGAACGATGTGGCCCGCAAGAGAAGGGGGTCGTTCGCTTCG
>CAZCCS010000598.1:0-1507 GCA_964497005.1 uncultured Acidimicrobiaceae bacterium
GGAACATCGTCGATCGCATCATTGAGGCGTTGTCAGTCCACGCCGCGGTAGAGGAGCAAGTCTTCTACCCCGTTGTCAGGGCAACGGTCCCGCGGGCCGAGAGCGTGACGCTGGAAAGCCTCGAAGAGCACCACATAGTGAAGTGGGTGCTGTCAGAGCTCGACTCTATGAACCCTCAGGACGAGCGGTTTGAGCCCAAGGTGACGGTCCTGATCGAGAACGTCCGCCACCACGTCAAAGAGGAGGAGCAGGAACTCTTCCCCGCCGTACGCAAGAGCCTCGGCCGGGATTCGCTGAGGGACGTCGGCGAAGTCATGGCGAAGGTCAGGAACGCCGCGCCCACCCATCCCCACCCGCGCTCTCCGGACAGCCCCCCGCAGAACCTGGTGGTGGGGACCGCCGCCGGCGTTGCCGATCGGATCGGTGACACCGTCAACGGACTGGCCCAGGGGTCGGTGAGCGCCGCCGGCGATCTGATCGCCACCCTGCTCGGGCGCAGCAAGCCCAGGGTCACACCTACTGGTTCCAAGACCGCCCGCGACACCGCCAAGCGGGTCCGGTCGGGTGCCAGCCACGCGACCGACTCGGCCATCGAAGCCATCCTCGAGGCCAGGGACACCGGCGAGCGCACTCTGCGCAGGGCCCGCCGTACGGGCTCGTCGGCCACGACAGGCGCGCGCGCCACGGCCCGGTCCGCCAAGAGGGGGGCCACCAGCACCGCCCAGGCGGCGAAGTCCGGAGCGAAGGGCACCGCGACCTCCGCTCGGCGTTCCTCGGGACGGACGGCCACAACAGCGAAGCGGGCCACGACGACAACAGCACGAACTGGCCGCTCGGCGGCGAAGAGCACGACGTCCACGGCCAAGCGCTCGGTCGGCCGGACCAGGTCAGCCGCGAAGCGGTCCGCCCGTTAAGTCCCGCCGGGCGGCGCGGGGCGCCCGGCAGCGGTTCGCGCCTGCCGGCGCCCACCTGAGAGTGTTGATCCGCGGGCCCGGTAGGGCGACGGTCCCCGGCGGCTCAGGTGGCGCTGAACGCGATCGGCAGCACTTGCGGTCCCCAGATGCCGACGGTCGGCGGCTTCCACTCGATCCTGCCGTCGATGCGCAGATCCGGCATCCGTGCGGCGAGGATCGGCAGAGCCTCCTGCAGTTCAGCTCTGGCGAGTGACGCGCCGAGGCAGTAGTGGATACCCGAGCCGAAGGTCATCTGCGGTGATCCGGAGGCCGGCCGGGAGATGTCGAAGGTGCGCGGGTCCGGCCACAGTCCCGGGTCGTGGTTTGCTCCTGCCAAGCTGACCATGACCAGCGTGCCGGCCGGGAAGACGACGTCGCGGTATTCGACATCCTCAGCAGCCACGCGCAGGGTCGATCGAACTGTTCCCAGGTGCCGCATGACCTCCTCGACAGCTTGCGGAGCGAGGCCGGGGTTCTCGCCGAGACCCTTCCATTGGTCGGGGTAGCGGGCGAACAACGCCACTGCGCAGGCGAGTTGATTGCGGGTGGTGTCC